>JBBTWV010000018.1:0-10243 GCA_038062615.1 Patescibacteria group bacterium
CTGAGCATGATTGGTATCCTGATACTCATCCACATGCACGTAGCGGAATTTTTCTTGATAAAAAGTTAAAACCTCCGGGTGGGTGCGCAGCAGCTCCACCGTTTTCATGAGGAGGTCATCAAAATCCAGCGCGTTATTTTTTTTGAGACGATCTTGATAAAGATGGTAAAGCCGCGCCGTTTTTTCTTCAAAATAACTTTGCGCCATCGTCTCAAATTCCTTTGGCCCAACCAGGCGATTTTTAGCATTGCTGATGTGCCCCAGAACCGCTTTGGGATTGATCTCTTTCTCATTGATTTTGAGATCTTCAAAGACATGTTTCATGAGGATGAGCTGGTCGCTGGTGTCATAAATCACAAACTGATTTTCGTAGTCCATTAAGTGGATGTGCTTGCGTAAAATGCGAACGCACACCGAGTGAAAAGTGCCGATGGTGGGCATGGTATTGTCATTGCGGGCTGTAAGCGAAGCAATCTGGTAGGTTGCTTCGTCGCCCTCCGGGCTCCTCGCAATGACAGCTTGACCAAGCAGACGAATAACCCGCTCACGCATCTCTCCTGCCGCTTTATTGGTAAACGTTACCGCTAAAATATTGCCCGGCCGCACATGCTTTTCTTGAATCAAATAGGCAATGCGATGGGTAAGTGCGCGTGTCTTGCCTGATCCTGCTCCGGCTATAACAAGAACCGCGCCATCGGTTGCCGTGACGGCTTCACGTTGTTTTTCGTTGAGGTCGGCTAAAAGAGGATGAAGAGTCATAAGCGGTGCTCCTTGCGAGCTGGCCTATTCTAGGCTTCTCAACTTTGGACTTCAACTTATTTCCTATTGTTCCCTATGCGTGGATGATCACTTCTGTTCCAACCTCAATGAGGTTGTAGAGGTCTGCAGAATCTTCTGGCAAGAGCCGCACACAGCCATGCGAGACCCGCTGGCCTATGTGCGAGAGGGCTTCGGTCCAGAATGTTCCGCGGTCGTTGGCTAAGTATGGAAGTGAATGGAATCCGTGTCCCCATTTTGTGAATCCTTGCCAGTTGGGCATGCGGTAGTGCGGTGAAGCGGCGCCAATCCTCAAATCTTGTTTGTTGAGAATTTTAAATCGGCCTATAGGGGTTGGAGTTTTGAACGTTCCAGTTGAAACCGTGTACTCACGCACGACGGTTTCGCCTAATTTTACCCGCGCTTTTTGGTCAGAAATATCGACTTCAACGGTGGGAACTCCGCTTACATCCAGCGCGGAGGCTTGTCCGGATGAACCTAAATAGTGGAGGGCTTTTTCATATTGAGTGGTATCTTCGCCAACAAAAATATCTACTCGTGCCAGCGCTTCTGCGCCGGGAAGCCATAACTGTCCTTCCACCACGGGCCGGAAGTATTCACGGAAGACGTCACTCACGGTTGGAGTTCTGGAGAGCCAGCGGAAGGTGGCGACTTCTCCGGGATTCACGCGATCTTCCAACATGGCAATTCGGTTATTGGTAAGCCATCTTGGGTCGCCTGGATTGTAAAAAATACTGGCGTGGTCGCTTTCGCGCGCGGTTCCAAGTCGCATATAATTTGTTGAAGGACAGCCGCTGGTATCACCAAACCAAGACGTGTTCCCCGTGTTTTTTATATAGAGTGAGACTTCAAACTCACCACCTTCGTCGGCATACACACTATTTTCTTGCGTGATAAATTCGCCCTTATATTCAGGTTTTTCTACCGGTGTAGACAGGCAAACAGTGAGTGGACTTAAAACTGTTTCCGGCACTACTAACTGCGCTATCATCTTGCTGACGATTTTGTGTTTTTTGCTCGTTTGCAAATTACCAATGCCGCTGGCTTGCAACTCTGCCGAAACGCGGCTCACCAAAATGCCGCTGCCAATGCCTCCGAAACTAATAATGCCTATGAGTGCGGCCATCAATCCAAAATGAATTTTTGAGCTTGCCCCCCGCTTTGCGGGGTTGATTTTTGATTTTTGTGACATAATATTATGGTTGCGCCATTCGGGCGCATTATTGCTTAGCCTCGTGACGAGCTCGGCCTGTTGACTTATTTATATTTAGTTTTATTATATCACAAACACACCCTTGACTCAAGCGGAAAATATTTTTAAGTATCTCTTGGATTTGAATTCTCATATAAGAGTCACTATTTTAGAAGCATGAGGCAGCAGTTATAACTTTGCCCTCGCAAACTTGTTTCTCTTTATGGCTCGTCACTCACACTGGGCTCAAATCAAACTGAAAAAAGGTGCTTTAGACAAAAAGCGCGGAAAGATTTTTACCAAGCATGCGCATCTTATTGAGGTTGCCGTGCGCAAAGCCGGCGGCGATCCCAATATGAATGCCAGCCTGCGTCTGGCTATGGAAAATGCGCACGCCGATAACATGCCGCGCGAGAATATTGATCGTGCTATTAAAAAAGGAGCCGGCGAGTTGAAGGGCGAGGAGATGCAGGAAATTACCTATGAAGGTTTTGGTCCAGGCGGTGCGGCGCTGGTCATTGATACGCTTACGGATAATAAAAATCGGACGAGCCAGATGGTGCGCAATACGCTGCAAAAACACGGTGGAAACTTGGGCGCGGTGGGCTCAACCAGTTTTTTGTTTGAGGTGAAGGGGATGATGACGGTGAAACCGAAGGGTGAGCACGACAGTGATGAGCTGGAAATGATTGATGCGGGCGCGCAGGATATTGTGGAGGGCGGCGAAGATTTTGTCGTCTACACCGCGGCAAATGAGTTGATGGATGTAAAGAAAAAGTTAGAAGCCAAAGGGTTTACCGTGGTGTCTTCAGAGCTGGTGAAAGAGCCGCGGAGTCTTGTAGAAATTTCAGATCCAGCGGTGGCCAAGAAGCTTTTGGCGCTTACCGAAGCCCTGGATGAGGAGAATGATGTCTCCAGTGTGGCGGCAAACTATGATATAAGCGAGGAAGTAATGAGGCAGTTATAATTTTTTGTGTTGACGTGATGTCTGCTGAAAGTATATACTACAGTTTGTTTTGATATATACTTTTATGAGACGTCTTTTATTTACTATCCCAGATAATATTGCCAGTGATCTCCAGGAGCTGATCCCAGCTGGTGAGCGCAGCCGGTTTATTGTGCAACATATCGAGATCCCGCTTAAGGAACTTCAGAAAAAAGGTAAGAAGAAAAAAGTGTCTTCCATTTACAAACCAGGGTTTTTGAAAGGATTGCGTAAGGCCGAAAAACAGGCGAGAAGAGGTGAAGTCTACAGTGAAAAAGAAATTATGAAAGAATTCGGTTTGTTATGAGTTATCGCATTGAATATACGAAAGAAGCGACAAGGGATCTTAAGAAGTTGGATTTTTCCACGGCGCAGCGGATGGTAAAGAAGATTCATTTTTGGGGATATCAACCCGATCCTCTCCATTTTGCCAAGCCTCTTCAGGGTATGGGGCCTAACAAATACCGGTTTCGCGTCGGCGATTATCGAATTATTTTTGAAATCAATAAACGCGGTCAGCTTGTGGTTTTACTTATCTTACGGGTAGCTCATCGGCGCGAGGTGTATCGGGTTTAAAGAAAGCTTGGTATATGGGCAAAGGGGCGTTTTTGTGGTATCATTAACAGATGGCTGAACCTCAAAATCCCGGCGAAGAACCCAGGGTGCCGGAAAAACAAAATAAAATCCCAAAAGAAGAAGTTGCCAGACAGACGGTGCAGGATATTTTTGCGCTTCATGATGAGATTACGAGCGAGCTTGGCGATCAGCCGGCTTTGGCGGAGCGCTATCGTCATGATCCGGAAGCCTTGGCCGGGCTTATACAATTAAAACGTGATGCTGGGTTGCAGGCAATGCTCTTATTTGAGCATGCTTTTCCTCATATAGAGCAAGAGTTTGCCGATGGCGGTTATGATGCCGTAAAGGTGTATTGGAATAACGTAAGCCGGTTAACGGAGGCAGCCGGCAGTTTTGCTCCCACGCTTTTGACGGAATGCATTGGTCCATTAGATGAATTTGTGCGCGACCCAAAATACATTCCGGATTTAATAAAAATTCTTCAAATTAAACCTGATTTTTTGAGTGATATTGCGAGCCAGCTGAATGAGGTGCCTATCATACGTGGATGGCTTCGAAATGACTCGGCTCGAAAGGATTATGTTTACTATCTGGAATTGGTCTCAAAAAGTAAGGCACCTGTTTCTTGGGTTACTTCCTTTCCGTGGAGATTATTTCTTTCTACTAAGGATCGGCCAATCATTATCAAATTATTGCAAGCAAATCCGGGGGCAATCCGGAGTGTAATATTTGAAAGAACGGATAGTTTCGCGGATACATCAAAGCTTGACCGTGAATTCGAGGATCCATCACTCCAACCCGGACTTTTCCAAATTCTGCGCGCCGTTCCTGAGACAGAAATACATTATTTTTTAGTTGAAGGATTTGCGCTCATAAAGCATGAATTTAAAAATCCTGCACGGAGAGCGGATGTCATTAAGCTCATACAAAAAGCCGGGGGTGAGGCCAATATTCTTTTTAAGGATGTGTATCCCGCAATTAAAGATGCATTTCACGCAGGCGGATACAGAGCGGTAGAGCGTGCTTGGGATGATGCCGTTTCTATAGTGCGACCCTGTAAAGAAAATTCTTTTTTAAATGTGATTGTTATCATCATCAATACTCATCATGAACGTTTTTTATCCGATGAAAAATTCCGGCATGACCTTGTAAAATTGGCTACGCTCCAAGGAAAAAACACTAAAGATTTTTTGAATTCCGGTTTAAAATCCGAGGAATTTATCTATTATTTTATGGACGATGCCATCCGTCCGGATCTTCTTACACTCATTGAGGTATGCACCCCAAATGCCGCTCTCTTCCTGGAAAATAATGTATTTGATCGTCTTAAAAATGTTCTTGAAGACCAGTCTTTGCGCTCGCAGATACTTCTTTTGGCAAGGGATGCGGGATCACATGCTCCGGTACTCTTGCATGCTTTTTCTCCATACCTTGAGGAACTTTTACGCCAGCGCGGATATGAAGGATTAAAAAATTATTGGAAGGATGCCATGAAGCTTTCCGAGGCTATAAATCCACCCGGCGTGAAAGAAATGAAATCTTTTAGCTGGACTAGTTTTGATCCAGGAGAGGCTTCTGTCATTGAGCATTTCAACAGCCAAAAACGCCGTCCGGATTTTATTGCCTTAGCTAAAATATACGGTCCAAATTATGGGTCTCTCTTTGATCCGAAATATTTTTCAAGTATTGAGGATGAATTTAGAAATGATGCCCGCAGGCCGGATTTGCTCAAGCTTGCGCAGGATGCCGGTCCAAATGCACCCATCTTATTTTTGCATATTTTTCCGCGGCTGCGGGAGCGGTTTAAAGAAGGCGGTTACCAGGCTATTGCTAAGGTTTGGAAGGAGTACGTGAAACTTATGAATGCCACGTCTCGTGATTACATAAGTCTCCTTTTGGAGAAGTTGCCGGATGAAATGTGTGATGATATTGAGCGCGAAGGGTTTGACTCCATGAGTGAGGCGTGGAAAACGATGGCGCTTTTTGTGGGTGTTCTTGGCTTTACCGTAAACGAAACAGTGGTCAAGGAAATTTTTGGCACATATTCGGTTCTTAAAAAATTTCCCCAATATCATGGTGATTTTGTTGGCATAGCACGAGAAATACAAAAAAAAGAGCGCGGTGACGCCTCTTATTTTTTTAAGGATCTCCCTTATCTTCCGGCAGAATTTGCGGATGACGAGCTGCGGCCGTACATCATAAAGCTTGCCGTCGTCCAAAAAGGCATGGATTTTTTCAAAACGACGTTTGGCAATATTAAAGATGAGTTGCGCGATCCAAAGTTGCGAGAAGACCTCATGTTGTTGGCAGAAAGCGGCGATGATCAGCTCCTCATTTTTACTCCTCCAAAATCATCGTTGAAATGGAGTCCGCCAACCATTGATGAGTCCATGGCTCCCCTTGCAGATCTTTTCCGCGATGAGGCTTTTCGTCCGACGTTTATGGCGGTGGCGAAGTTTGTAAACGGATACGATCTTAAAACGGTCTTTTTTGATCATGCAAAAGATGGGAATCCGATTCGTTCGCAATTTTTGGATCCCAAATTGCGTCCAGGTATGATCAAGCTTGTCCAAATTTTTAAAGGCGATATCAACGATTTTTTCACAGGTGGTTTTTATAGAATTGAGGAAAAGTTTTCAGACGATCGTCTGCGGCCGGATCTCCTCCTCTTTATGGAAAAAATGCTGTTTAATGCTTCCTCTAATGAATTTGACCGTTCGTGGTCAAGGATTTACGAGGAATTTAATGACGATGTCTTGCGGAAAGACATTATGCATATAGTAGATAAACTGGGTCACCATGCAGTTTATATTTTTAATGATTTTGATCGTTTCCGCGCTGATTTTCATAATCCTCGGCTGCTGCCCGGAATCCTCAATATCGTTGATACTCCCATGGGCGATGGTGGTTATGAGCTGCTCATGTTTGGTTATGAGGCACTGAGGCGTGAGGGTGTTGATTTTTCAAATAAAGATGAGACAGCAAAAACGCTCACGGCTTTTATAGAAGAATATCGCCGTTTACCGGCCGGCATACATATGGGAAACTTTTTTGCCGGCTTAGAACATTTTAGGAATAATTTGCATGGCACTTCCCTTGAGCCGCTTACGAACGGATTGATAAAAAATCTTGCGCTTTTTGCTCGTTTTATACAGAACGGTGATCCTCAACTCATGCGGATTATTTTAAGCCACTATCGCGGTGGGAGTCGTGATTTTGCTCCTTTAAAAACGACGCTTGATACTCTTTTTATCGCTGGAAGTGATGTCCTTAAGCGGTTCGTGGATATTCTGGGTTTGGAGGAAGTTCTTGCGCCTTTTAGCACCGCAACGGCAGAAGAAAAAATAATCGTGGCCAAGCAACTCATCCAATATGCAGAAAATCGCAAAGAAGAGATTATCAAGGCTTTGGCTTTTACCAAAGAAGAAGTTGATGCTTATTTTGCCCGTGAACAAGCCCGGCCAAAGCAAAAACTCAGTAATTATTTTTATATTATCCAGGGATATAGGCTCTTAGGATCGGATGCAGAAAAGGACAACGTTTTGAGAAGTATTGATCTTCAGAAGTTAATTGCAGAAAAAGGCGATGTGGTTGAAATTTTTGGTGTACTGCAAGAACTTGAAGCGCCGACGGAGTTTTGGGAAACCGCTATTCGTAACTTTCATTTGGATCTCAATAATTTAAAAGCTGTTGAGAAAGCGCGCGAAAAACTCATTGAAATAAGTCCGGAACGCGCCAATCAAATTATTGAAATGAAGGCGCGAGAATTTGTTGAGGAACGAATTTCTGCCGAGAATCTGCTGGAGAAAGTGAAGTTTGTGAAAACCTGGATTGACCCCAAGGCAAGCGGCGTGCAAAGCGTGTGGGATGATCGTTTTGTATTCGACATTTATAAGT
The DNA here is from genome assembly GCA_038062615.1 of Patescibacteria group bacterium. Classification (GTDB taxonomy): domain Bacteria; phylum Patescibacteriota; class Gracilibacteria; order UBA1369; family UM-FILTER-53-11; genus JBBTWV01. The sequence goes on from JBBTWV010000018.1 coordinate 7,428, forward strand.
CCAGCGCAACGCGTATGAAGCAGCGCTTACAGCAGTATTGTTTTGAAAATGAGTGTAAAGATATTGCGGCATGGGGAATATTTAACGAGCAAGAACTGACCCTTGTTCAGCGAGTGCAGTTAGCCTTGCAGAAACAGCAGATCCTTGCCACTCCTACTCCAGAGGCAGTTATTAAGCAGGATCCAGCTGGCTACCTACGAAGATGGGCTCTGGCCACGAGTGCGACGCCAGAGACGTATGGGATGATTTTTTCTCATCAAGAATTGCAAAACCGTCTTGCGGTGTATGAAGAAATGAAAAAAGCTGATGCACAGGAACAGCTGAGTCTCATCCGAGATCAGGTAATCCGCTACATCAATAAAAAACCGGATGAGTTACATGAAAGGGTGGAGTGGAGCGGCGAGCAAAAAGATCTTGAAGATATTTTAGCGGATTTAGATATCCATTTGGAAGAAACAGGAACGGGATTTTTTACAAAAGTAAAAAAGGCATTTTCGCGTCCGCCAAGTTATACGTTGCGGCGTGTTGGAGAAATGATTGAGGGGTCTTTGCGAAGAGAAATGAGCTCTTCACCGGAAGTAAAGCCTGGGCTCCAATTCTCAGAAGAATTTACGGGAGGTGGTGAAGATTATAAGGGCAAGCAGGTAGAGCTTCACAATGAAAATATGCAGCCCAGCGTGAGTGTTTTTACGCTTGCACATGGGGCAGAGACAGAAGCTATCCTTGTCCGTTTTGATCCGCAAAAAGGTGCTGGCTTTGATTTTAAAGTCCAAATTGGTGCTACCAGCACGGGTGGCGGAAAAAATCTCACAGAGACTTTGCGCGGCAAATATGGGCAGCGACTCATCTTAGATACCGTTGGCGCTATGGTCCAGGGTATAGGAATCCCCATTAGCATGATCTTTGAAAATGGTGAGCCGCAAAATAAAAAAACGACCATGGGTGGGCAGCGTGATGGGCTTGTCATTTTTTCTCCTCGGGGTGCCATGAGAATTATTAAAAAAACAGAAATACCCCATGCAGAAATGGCGCAATTAGTGGACATGAGCGCATTTGAGAAAAATCTTAAAGGGCGGATTGCTGAAAAGGAAGCGGAACTTTTGAAAAATGTTCCGGCTGGTTCGGTGCCTCATCCTCAAGAATTAGAAGAGGCTCAGCCTGACATCATGAGAGAGTATCGTCGTTTGCTTTTGGCAGAGTCGTCTTACGAAGAATGGAAGGACGGGAAGGATTTGAATTATGCCAGCCAAGAGAGCTATGTGCCGCAAGATTTATTTTGGATGGTGGCGCAGTTTGGCAAGTTGAGTGGGTTTTTGGAAAGTCTTTATGTGGAAGGTAGTAAGTCTATGGTTCATGCCGAAGGTTCTGCGGCGCATAAACGGCTTCTGCTCCAAATGAGTGATGGCACTTATGCGATTTATGATAGTCGTGTTCCTGTTGCGGACAGGGATGTTTCTGACGCGGTGAGCAAGTTGGTTATTGAGGGCGCGGGCGTGCAATATGCGGTGAATTTAGATACCGGAATGGCCGATAGCACTTCGCTTTATGATAAAGAAGGCAATACATATCGTCTGGGACATATTTCGGAACCAGTGGGGACCAACCGCATTGGCGTATTCCAAAAGAACCCTGAAAAATAAGATTCAGGAAAAGGCTATAGCTTGCGAGAAAGTCTTTTTTGTGGCATAATTTATGTATGGCAGGGGAAAAAGAGCCTCATGGAGGCGAAAAACAAAAAGCAAAACCCTTTGAACTACCGGAGGTTGGTAAATCAGAAGGATTAGAAGTTCCCAGTCGCGGGGTTACCTTGCTTTTGCAAAATGAAAGGGAGGAAGAGCAAGTTGGGCCTGCGGTTGTTTTTACTGCCGATTATCCTTATGTCTTAGAAAGGGACGGCAGGTCATATAGCATTTTTAAGCCTCAAAATGATTTGGTCCGCGGCAGTGCGTTCCACGCGACGGTTATTTGGGATGAAAGCCCTGAAGTGAAGCTTCGCCCCATGGCGGTGGTCGAGGCTCAAAAAATTTATGATGAAAGATCTCAAGCTTATATTCAGGTTCGCGAGGAGTTGCGCCTCATACAGGAAGAAATTGTCAGGCTGGAGGCTCAGCAGGCGCTTTACGGTGAACTGGCGAGAGATTCTGGTGGAAATTCAGCCCGGCAGGCTACTGATTTTGAAACAAAGTTACGACGGCTCGGGTATTCTTTAGGTGATAAACAAAAGGCTGTTGCAACTCAAGAAAAAGCATTTCATGACGCCGGTGAGGCTTTGGCTTGCGTTTCGGTAAATCATGCAAAAAAAATGCTCCGAGATAGTACGGAGGAATATACAAAAGCCAAACAGAGACAATCTCTTGCAGACCAACAGGCGGCAAAGGCGCAGGCGCAAGTTCTAGGATTAGAGTTGGATAGATCGCGAGCTCCTCGCGATGAGGCGAAGGAAGAGGAAGCTAAGCGGCAAGAAAGCGAAGCCCTGGCACTGCTCAAGAAAGAAAATCAAAATTTAAGAACTGCGGAGTGGCGTCTGCATAATGCTGAAAATTTGTTGGAAAAGGCAAAAAATGCCGGAGCAAAACGCAAATTTTATGTGGGCACGTTGCGGACACCGGAATTGTAAAATTGTCTTGACTGTGAGCGTGTGCTCATATAGTCTTGGGGCATGAAAAATGCCACTAAAAATTCGGGCCGGGTACCTTTGGTACTTACTCCCAAAGAGCAGTCACTTTTTGATTTTATTGAAGGGTATCAGATGGAGCATGGAGCTTCTCCAACCTTGCGCGAGATGCGCGAGGCTATGAAGCTCAAGTCTGACGGTT
>JBBTWV010000019.1:0-20107 GCA_038062615.1 Patescibacteria group bacterium
GTAACAGTAATTTGAGCCGGTTTATTGATAGTAAATGTAAAGTAGGTGCGGCGAAGTTCTGGATTAAATGGCGTTGGATCGGCATATATATTGGTAATATCCAGTGCTCCGGATTGCACTCCTCCTCTGTTAATCGTGAGGCTACCTGTAGTGGTATCCTGAATCTGATTAGGATTAAGTCCTGCATCCACGCGGAAGTTATAGACACCGGCAGGGACAGTGGAGTTATTCATGTCAGTGGCACTCCAAGGCACCGAGAGGTTGGTTCCGGCATTGAAAAACTGATTCGTGGTAAGGGTTTTTACAAAAGCACCGGTATCTTGCCGCGTCACGGTTACCGTAACGTAGGCATTGAGATTGAGGTTAAATTTAAGCTGAAGGTTGAGCTGAGTATCTGGATTAAAAGGATTTGGATCGGCAGTAGGAGTGTTTACATCGAGCGGCGTTGGAACGGTGGAACCAAGAGTTACACTGCCCGATTTTGGCTGTGCCGGACCGTTGGCGTTGGTTGCGGCAATCACATAGGTGTATGTACCATTCGCAAGAATAGTTCCGCCATCATTTCTTCCATCCCATGATGGGACATTATTAACGCCGGTATTGTTGGTGCCTGCAGAAAATCCATTGTTGGAAAATCCTGCTACCAGCAAGTGCTTTACGGTGGTTAAGCCACTTAAAATGGTGATGTCAACTCGGGAATCTTGAGTTAATTGATAGCGGAAAACGGTTCCGGCGGTAAGCGGATCGAATGGAGAAGGTGTTGGGCCAAGATCGGTAATAATAGCAGCGGCCTGACCTTGCGTATTCACCACGATGCTTCCAGCAACGGGTATTTCATTCGTAGCTTCAAACATATATACGTATGTTCCCGGGTCCGCAACGGCCACTCCGTTTTGGAATCTTCCACTCCAAGTTTGAGTGTATGACCCAGCCACTTGGGAAGGCGAAGACATGAGCGTTTCATTAATGGTGCCACTTTGATTACGCACCGAAAGGCGGAAGTTAGTCACATTTTTACCAAGGGTGTAAGAAATAACACTGGACTGTCCCTGAACAATAAAAGCAGGGTTAGCATTATGGGTAGTTATAAAAGGAGATACCGGTGGCGGAGGCGTGGTGCTGTAAGACACGGCAATACTTCCCTGCGCAAAGACTTGGCCATTGGAAATGAAAACGTACGTATAGGTTTTGGCTGGAACGATAACTCCATTGTTGTAGCGTCCATCCCAAACGGCTGAATAGCTGCCAACTTCTACTGGGATATTAGTTGCCGAAAGCAGCTTAACCGTATTGTTGCCGTCGCGGATGGCGATGCTGAGTCCGGTAGTAATTCGGCTGTTCACAGTATAACGAATCGTCGCGTTAATAGGATTCTGGAGCGTTGGATTGATAATAGCAGGATCAACATAGTGGATGATTGGCCCTCCTGGTGCTCCAGTATTCGGGTTTTCTACACGAATAACTCCAATAAGATCGCTCTTTCCATTTACATGAAAGCGGAAGTAGTAATCTCCCGGGGGAACAACGGTGCCGTTATTGTAGCGCCCGTTCCAAGAAGTAATGGACTGTACGCCCGCCGCAACCGGAATATTTTGATCAACCAAGGTGGCTACCACATGGCTGCCGCTGTCTTCAATTTTAAGACTGTATCCATTGGGTAGGGCTTCCGTAACGGTATAGCTTATTCGAGCGGCGTTTCCTGCGGTAGCGGTAGGAATAATGACGGATGGATCAACGGTTACCGTAAATGGCCCTGCACCCGCAATGGGGGCAGGAAGAGCCGCACCGATTTCAGCATACTGGGTTGCAGGATTATTCGTTACCGTAATCATGCCCTGAATATATGGGCGTGCATTGGCCGGAGGATTTCCCCATCGTAGGTCAAAACAATAGTCTCCTGGAGCAACTCGGTTTCCATTCTTATCGGCTCCATTCCAGTTTTCGGTGTAAGTACCCTGGGTTCGTGTTACTGGCCCAAAAGTGATAGCGAGTTTTTCGCTCGGGGTTTCACAGGTAAAGTTTGGGGAGGCTGAAGGTACAAAATTATAGATCCTGAGGAGGATGTCATTCGCTGAATCAGGTCCCTGAACGTTATACTCAATAATCGCGGCTCTTTTGGATGGATCAAAAACGCTCGTTCTGCGGGTTACACTAATAGTAGAAGTGGTGTCCACGGCTGCTAAACTCGTCAGGGGCATGAGCCCTCCAAGAAGCATTGCAACAAGACCCATAGCTACGAAACGTTTGAATGAAGCCATATATTAAGAGAATTATGAGTAAAGGATATGATTATATACATTAATAGGGATTTGTCAATCTATCTGTTTCTACAGATCATTTTACCATCCTTTTTTGCCAAATCTCCCATTTTTCATCAATAAACTGTCGCAATTTTCTTTCAAAAACTTGGCGGTCAAACTGCTCCGCGTGCTTGCGAATTTGGGCGTAATTCCACTTCATTCCGGTAAATTCCAAAATAGTTTTTTTGAGTGATTCTAGATTTTGCTCGGAGAAAAAGAGACCTGTTTTGCCTGGAACTACCGTTTCTAAAGCGCCGCCATCTTCAAAAGCGATCACCGGACGACCACAGCTCATGGCTTCCAGCGGGGTAATGCCAAAATCTTCAGTTTGCGGGAAGACCAGCGCAATAGCTTTAGAGTAAATTTCTTGAAGCTGAGTATCTGACACCGTTCCTAAAAAGGTGATAAAACGCCCAGCTCTTTTTTTAAGTTTCTCCTCTTCTTTGCCAGTCCCCACAATCACCAGCGGAAGCTTAAGATCGTTAAACGTCTCTACTAAAAGGTCAAACCGCTTGTAAGGAGTGAGCCGGCCAACCGCCAAATAATACTGCCCTTCGGCATTTTTTTGCTGTCCCAGGAATTTTTCCGTTTCCACCGGCGGGTAAATCACTTCTGAATCTTTTCGGTAATATTTTGTAATGCGTTGTTTTACATGATTTGAGTTGGCTATGTAAAAATCTACGCGCTCGGCGGCTAGCCGATCCCAAAGCCGTAATTCGTGTAGCATTTTTTTTGCACTGGGCTGCAGCGGCGCGGGAACTCCATACTGTTCAAAATATTGGTGACAGCTATCCCACGCATAGCGCATGGGTGAGTGACAGTAGCAAATGTGGAGCGTGCGAGGCTTGGTGATAATACCTTTGGAGCAGGAGTGGCAGCTAGAAATCACGATATCAAACTCAGAAAAATCAAACTGCTCAAATGCGTAAGGCATGAGCGGCAAGTACATAGGATATTTTTTGAGTGCCAGCGGAAGTTTTTGAATAAAAGAAGTGATGACTTCCCTCTCACTGAACTCTGGAAGGTTCCTGCCATCGTACACCGTGGTATAAATGGGAGCCTGCGGAAACATGTTGGACATCGCCAAAATGACGCGTTCTGCTCCTCCACGCGATACCAGCCAGTCACAGACAATGGCGACTTTTGGTTTCATCAGGAGGATTATAGCAAAAGTGGGGGTGCGAAGGTTGCCTATTTTTTCTTCCGCCGATCGAACCAAGCCGAGCATTCATTGAGCATAACCACACTCAAAACGGCATACCGTTGTAGCAAGGCAAACTGGCACAAATAAAACGGCGTAAGAAAAAATAGATCAACCTTCGCTTTGTGTTCTCCGGTACCAGGCTTTAAGTGTTGAAAAATAAATTGGCCCCACTTTTTAGTGAGACTCCTCCCTATTTAATAGCCCACTCATGATAACCGAAAGCAAACCGAGACCATAAATCGGCAAAAGTGGTTCGCTAAAAAATACAATCAAATAAAATGCTGCGAGTACAGGTGTAAGAAAGACAAAAGGTGCCACGAAAGATGCCTCAGCTGATTTGAGTGCTTTAATCCAGAGAATATAGGAAAAACCATTTACTAAAAGACCATTTACGAGGATGGGGATGAAAGCATCCTTTGTGGGTAAAGAAAAATCAGAAAGCCAGAGCATCGAGATGAAAGAAGCAACGGTTGCCGTGAAGAAGTAGATCGTAATCATGGTATACGGCTCAAGATGCACTTTTTTACTGAGAACTGAAAAAAGACCAAATGTAAATGCCGCCACTAAAATCAAAATATCTACAAAAGAATTATCGAGATGTATTTGTGTAAAATTACCCTTTGAAAGAACAAGAATGACACCCAGGAATCCAAATGCGGCTGAAAATACTCGTCTAACGGTCATTTTTTCCCTTAGAATCAAAATCGAGAGCAACATAATAAAAACTGGCCAGCTATATTGGAGTACCAGCACTTCAAGCCCTTGAGCTTTTGCGTAGCCGAAATAAAGTAGGACGTAATAAAGGTAGGTTCCGAGGAAACCAAGTGTTACAGCGTTGAACCAGTCGAGTATTTTGTATGATGAAAACGTTCTTGTTTGTTTAACCGCAAACGTCGCACCGAGAAAGGCTAAGAACGATACAGCGCTAGACCAAAACAAGAATTGATGATTATCGAGGTTTGCTTGGCCCAATTTTGAGACAACAGGAATAAGAGCCCAAAGAGCAGTGCATATGAGAACGTAGATTACAGCTTTTGTTCTTTTTTTCATAAGATGAGGATGCGGACAATTATATTTTCTGGACGCATTCCAGACGTATCCCATCATGATCACGCCATTCGACCCAATGATAATTTTTATATTTGAAGGCAGAAAATGTGCCACTTTCATATTCTATGCCTATTTCCTTAAGTTTTTCCTTAATTTCGTCTAAATTTTTTATCTCGAAAGAAATATGCTGCTTCTCTAAAAAAGACTTTTGTAAGTCACTTTTTTGAATAAAAAAATGTACATTTTCTGATTCCACAGCCAGCATATTTTCTGACTTAGGATCCGTATGAAATTGAAAATTAAAAATTGCCTGTAAGTGCACCTTGGTCTTTTTGAGGTCGCTTACCTGTAGAGTTGTATGGTCAATTTCTAACGGTGTGATCATGGCGACTATATATTCTTGAGCTGATCTTTTGCGGAAGGCAATTTTGAGGTATCTATCCGATCCAAGAGCTTGTTCATTTCCTGAATAATAGTATCGAGTTCTTTGGAGATCATATTTCCCACCATGAAAATGAGAGCAACCATATACAAAGGCATATATGAGTTGCATAAAAAAGTTAAGGAAGATCTTTATGTATAAAGATCTTGCGGCGCGAGGTTGATGTATTTTTTCTTACGCCGATCGAACCAAGCCGAGCATTCATTAAGCGTAACCGCACTCAAGACGGCATATCGTTTTAGCAGGGCAAACTGGCACAAATAAAACGGCGTAAGAAAAAATACATCAACCTCGCGCCGCCTACTCCTTAAACAACTCTGACAGCGAATCAAACACTCGCTTAATTTTTTCTTTATCCAAAGCTTTATCTAAAAGCACTTTGGCACCTTGGCTTTGCGGATTGCGGTCTAAAAGTTTTTTGGCGACGTCTAAAACTTGGCCGTATTTTTTTTCTTGATACCACTTGTCCATGACCTCCAAAACCACCTTTTCATCTCCTACCGGAAGCGCCAAGGCTTCCCCGGAGCCACCCATAAATGCCGCATTTTTTTCAAAAACCGCTTTGAGCGATGTGTAAAATCCTTTCAACTCCGCGTTATCGCCGGCTTTGGCTCGGAACAGCTTCACCACATTGTTATCCGGATCTCGCGCCAGCAAACGATCACAAATTTGGATGACGTCGGCGTACTTGCCCTGCGCCGTCCACATTCCCAGCAGTTCCAGCACCACATCTTCATCCTTTGGCGCCATGCTGGATGCTCGCCGTCGCGTCATGCTAAACATCAAATGCCCGGATTTTGTTTGCAGCAAATAGAGAATATAAATCACGCTCACGGCCACAATCAAAATAGATGGCAGTTTGTGCTCCAGATCCAAAGAAACATTAAATGCCGCATGGAGGGTCATCGCCAAAAAGAGACCTTGGAGATTTTTGAATTCGCGTACTACCTGGAAGGTCATTTTGCCGGTAAGCCGGCTCACCAAGCGAGCAAGCCACAAGCCTTTACCTTCCCACCTTTCAAACTCGGTAATATCCGCCGAGAACTTCCCAATTCCAAAGTAGTACCCAAAAATTCCTGAGAACACCATGTGTCCGCACATTGTAAAGACGGAGCGGAAAACAAATGTGGCAAAAAGATCCTGGGCGCCAAACTGCGGGTTCACCCAGACGTTATAAAAATAAAAAATATTTTCGGCAAAGGCAAAACCCATACCGGCGCAAATGCTCAGCCGTAAAGCTGAAGAAATGGTCTGCACATATTCTGGATGCCGTTTATCTACAACCCGGACAATAATATTTTTTCCAATTTCCTCCACGATTCCCACCACAATATTGGTGAGCAGCGCAGCCAGCGCCACTTCGTGTACCGAGCGTGTGATGAGCGAATAAATATTGAGCTCCGGAACTTTATCAAACAGCAAAATGAGCGCGAACGGAGGAATAACCGCAAATGTTCCGGCCAAAAACGTCTTAATATAAATGCCCTTGTCTTCGCCTTCGCGGTGGATAAGATCCAACCAAACAAATACGGGAACAAGCGCAAGGATGATACTTGCTATGGCAGGAAACCAAGTCGGCATACTCAAATATTATTTCATGATGGCCACCTTGGCTTCATCCACGGAAGGAACGCACATGATGAGTTGCGTTAGGCCGACCACCTGGAGGATGTCCAAAATGTTCGGGCGTGCCGTCGCAATTACAATGCCACCCTTTTTTTCACTCAACTTCGTATACCAATCCGTTAAATATCCAATGGACTTGCTGTTCATGTATTCCAGCTTTTCAAAGTCAAAAATCAAAAACAGACCTTGAGGAATCCCATTGATGATTTCATAAATCTCTTTGGCTTTGTCATCCACATTACTTTCGTCCAACTGACCGGTAAATTTGAGCAGTTTTACTTTTTTGTCCGGACTGGATGAGACGAGGTCCTCAACGGTGGTAATAATTTGTGCCATAAGAATTGGTAAGTAAAAGGTGGATTAGACATTGAGAATGACGTGCGTCGGGTCGTTGCTTATCATTCCTTGAGTGGGAGTTGTCGGTTGAAGGTTGCGAAGATATTTTTTGATTCTTACTTTGAGGCCGCCGGTGGGCAGGTCGCTGAATTCCAGCTCATCCGTCCACGCAGAAACGATTTTGGCCAACCCTCGTCCGCGAATTTCTGTAAAAGAATAACCTGGTTTGCTTCGCTCCGCAACGAGTTTTTGTAAATCCGCCGCGTGAAGACGATTTTTGCCCGTGCCCGTGTCTTCCACCGTAATTTCTACGCTCTCGCCAGGGCAAGATGTAAAAGTCACTTTAATTTCCTGTTTTGGTCCCGATCCGTGTTCAATGGCGTTATTGCAAAGCTCATCTACTACGGACTGAAAACGATACGCCCACTGATCCGAAAACTTTGTCATATTGCGAATCATCGCGAGGGTGAAATCACGAATGCCTGACATAAAGTACGCGTTGGTTGGCAGGACGATCGTAATTTTAACGGAGTCTTGGTTTTGTGGAAGTGAGTCCATACATGCTTTAAAACTTCACTTCATTATACCAGTTTTTTTGGAGTATGAGAAGATCAGATTGAAGAGCCGTTTGATAAGGGAACCTTGCAACTTTCCCTTGCGAGCTCGGCTAAAATGCTTTTGAAGGAGGGCTTGCTCGCGCTTTTTTTGGGTAAGCGGCAGTCCCAGCTGTTTTTTGAGTTGTTGGATTTTGGCCGTTTTTTGAAACCTTTTTATGAGCTGGGTTATAAGCATTTTGTCAATTTTTTCGACTTCCTGGCGGAGAAGAGTGAGTTTTTGTGAAGGTAACATCTTATTGACGATTTAAGGTAATGTGCCATGGTTCGTAGTTTGGATCTTCCCGAAGAGGCAAAAAAATAGTATCATATATGGATTTATACAAACCACAAAATATGAAAATAAAAACCTTTTTGGTGGGCATCGTGGTGCTGTTGGCATTTTTGATGCCGACACAAACTGTGGCAGCCACCAGTGATAAGAATCTCCGCGGGTTTGATACGGTTGCCGGATTTGAAACGGTTTTGAAGGCTGAACATTTGCCCCGTGGCCAGACGGTTACGTTTCGTATGTCTCGTCCGGATGGAGTGAGTGAAATGTTTTCCATCGCGGCGGATTCATTTGGCGTTGCCACTGCTACGATTCCTGATTCCAAAACTCAGCAAGCAGGAGTGTATGAAGTCTCACTCCTCGGCGCATCGGGTTCTTCTTCATTCCAGGTTTTTCCAGGCGAGATGAGTACCGAAGTTTCACAAATCTCATCCAACAAAAATTCGGTGTTCGCGAATGGCTTGGATCAAGTACTTGTGACGGTGAAGTTGGCAGATGAGTTTGGAAATCCGCTGGAGTCCCATGAAGTTACTCTGGCTTCCAGCCGTCAAAATGATGTCATGACATCTCAATCCGATCAAACAGATATAAATGGGCGCATGAATTTTTTGGTCTCTTCAGTCCAGACTGGTCCGGCAATTTTTACTGCCACAGATGAGACGACTGGCGATAACGTGGAGGCAAAGCTCAGCTTGGTATTTGTACATTCGGGCACCGATTTTAAAGCCGTTGGTGGTGACCCAAAAACGGTTTTGTTGGCTCAGGCAAGCTCTTCACCTGTCCGTTTTGAAATTGAAAACCTTCCAGCCAGTGCCGTTACCAATGAGACGATGAGTTTTCGTGTGAAAGCCGTTGATGCCGCTGGAAATACGGTTACATCTTATGCCGGCACGATTCTTTTTACCTCCACGGATCCGAATGCTCTGTTGCCTGTGGCGTACACTTTTATTCCCAGCGATCAAGGCAGAAAAACTTTTGATTTGAGCGTCAGTTTTAAAACGGAAGGAACTCAAAAACTCATCGTGCAAGAGCAAGGAAATGCCCTTATTAAAGGAGAAAAGAATATCCAAATTCTTACTTCTCAGGTACCGAGCAACTCTTCCATCCGTATTACCAAGCCGGCTACGGGTACCTACAGTGTAAATACTCTCAAAATTGAAGGTGAGTCGGCACCGGGTTCTCGCATTAAAATTTTTGATAAAGGCCAGCAGATTGGCGAAGTTCAATCGAACGCTTCGGGCAGATTTTCTTTTACAACTTCCCTTTTGGCGGATGGCGAACACATATTCCATGCGGAAGGCACCAGCGGTGCTTCGGCAAAAGTAACGGTGATGATTGATTCCACGCCGGCAGAGGTTGAACAAGTTGAAATTACGACCCAGAGTTTGGCTCCCGGTGAAACTACACAGGTTGTTATTCGTTCTGATGCTGACTTAAATTCCGTACAGGCAACGATTGGCGACCTTGTGGTGGATTTGGAACCCGACACTCAAAATCCCGGTACTTACCGCGGATTTATTACCGCACCCAATGAAAAAGGCACCTATACCATTAATGTGGTGATTACCGACAAGCTTGGAAATATTTCCCCAGCGGTAGAAGTTGGGAAAATTACCGTAGGCTCTGCGTCACAAGTAACCGCTACTTCTTTTGAGGTACCCAGTTTGGTTACCGGAGTTATTGCGACGCCGGGAAACGGCCAAGTGAACTTACTTTGGCATCCCGCGCATGCGTCTTCCGGCATGGCTTTTTATAGAATTTACTATGGAACCGATCCAGGGGACCTTAACCTTGTGGCGAATACAAAGGATGCCCACACCACTTGGTACATTCCTAATTTGCAAAATGGAACGGCCTATTACTTCCAAATTGCCGGGGTGGATACCCAAGGCAATGAGGGTGATAACCGAAGCGGCGTGGTCAGTAGCCAGCCTTTATCTACTTTAATAAATAGTGTGGTAGGTGCGGTACCACCACCTCCTCCTGCACAGACCGGCACCCCGGTTTTATGTGACCCTTCACCCTGCCCGTTAGCCTCCCCTCCTCCCGTTACGCCGCAAGATGGTCCGGAGGTTTTGGGAATGATCATTGCTTCTTTGATGTCTACGGCTACGGTTAGGCTTTGGAGAAAAAGGCGCTCTTGACGTGGGGGGGGGTATTGTGGTGTACAATAGAATCAAATCAACTAAGACTTCAAAAAACTCAAATATTCTTTAATCAAAACAAATATGGGAAAAAGAACAAAAATAGGAATTGGCCTCGGGATAGCCGTTATCGTGGTACTTGCCTTAACGCTAGGAAATAACGGAAAACTTTTCCGCGGTGCTTTTAAGCCGCTTCCAGCTCCACAGAGCGATGGAAAAGGAGGCGAGCCACTTCCTCCGTCAATCCAGTGCAGAATTTATAAATCCATGTGTGATTCTGGACAAAAATCTTCGTGTGAAGGCTACAAGCGCGAATGTGTGGTGACAACTCTTACCGTTTCCAAAAATGCCGCCATGGCAAACCTAACCGTTGTGGCAGGTCAGCGATCTGCTCTAATTGGTTCTTTTAATTTGCAAACCAATGTGGTTGCTGGAGCCAATGTTTCGGCTATTACATTAAATTTACTAACAGGGAGCGTTGTACCTGGGAATTACAGAAATCTCCGACTTTGCAAAGGAGGCACGGCATGCGTTGGGGCTGGCAATCAATATGGACAAACTGTTGGAAGCGCCGCCGCCACAAATGCTTTTGGTGTTTCATTGAATGTTACAAATCTCCCTACAGTTATTGATGTATATGCGGATGTGACCTCAACACTCGCCGCCAACACGAGTCTTACCGTTGCCATTAATGCGGGCGCCGTTACCGCAACTGACTTCAATGGCACGGCCATGAATAATGTTCCAAGTGCACAAGTAGGATTGCAGACTGTCACGGTGGTGACTTCCGGCAGGCTGGAAGCTCATCAAGAAGGCAGTCCTGCTGCGGCCATTGTTGTTGCTGGCTCCACGGGGGTCACATTTGCTAAGTACAAATTTTCCGCTTCTTATGAAGCCTTTATTGTTAAAAAGCTGGACGTAGTTTTAGATAGCGATTTTCCAGCAGCTGCAAGCGCATTTTTTAGTGATGATCCATCTGATGATGCTGGCGCGAGGAGCATTACTCGTGTTGGACTTTCCTACCCAAAGCAAGATGGCACGACCGAAACGGTCTACACCAGCCTTTCTGGTGGAACGGCCACATTCACCAATCTAAACTTCTATGTGCCAAAAAACAGCTCAGCAACTATCTCAGTTAGCGCCGATATAAATACCATTGAGTTTGGGGCTGTTTCGGGCGACAACTTCCGCCTTGGTTTAAGCGAGCGACCGGATGCGCAAAATTCATTTGAAGCAATCGGAGAGAGCTCTGCCGAAAGGAAGACCCAGCCAAATCAGGGAGTTAATAACTATCTCAATTCTGCTTATGTAAATAGTATGGTGGTGAGAAAAACGGTTCCAACGGTCGCCAAGCTTCCTACAGCGGCTGCCCGTTTGAACAATGGCCAAAATGATATTGCGGCGATCACCGTTGCAGCAGATGCTAAGGAGGCGGTGGGCCTCAAGAGAATGGTGTTTGAATTTGCCGCAACGAGCCGTTTAACGGTTAACTCACTCCAGCTCTACAGAAAAATAGGGTCTGCCGCAGAAACAGATATCACAAACCAGGTTTCTATTCGCAATAGTGCAGGGCAGGATTTGGAGTCCGGCGGTTCCAATATTTCGGCGCCTGGTGCCCCGGGGTTCAATTCGATCTTTGTAACATGGGATAATACCGCCACCGATCTTGGCATGGTGAGCAGGGGAATCACCAATACCTACATGATAAGAGCTACTGTCAACAATGCTTCGATGGGTGAAAATTTATCTACCTATATTTCCGATGACCTTAATTTTGTAAGCGGGGCCACGGCTATTGATTTGATGAATACGGCAACCGGCGTGAATCATCTCATCTGGTCTGATAATTCTGAAGTGAGTTATGACAGTAGAGGTCAGCCATATCATGACGCGGCTAGGGCGTCTGATTTTACGAATGGAAAGGATGTACTGAATTTGCCGACGACGGCTCTTGCATTAACATTCTAAAAAAATTCACATAATACATAATAAAAATCCCGCCAAACTCGGCGGGATTTTTGGTATACTACGATCGTTTTTATGATTCAATCGTACCTTGCGCTTTTCATTTCCATCTTCACCAAAATTCTCATTTTTGCGATTTTTGCGCGTGTTATTCTTTCGTGGTTAAGGGTTCCGCCGCGAGGATTTCTCTTCTCCATCATTGTTGAAACCACCGAGCCGATTCTTGGCGTTTTTCGTCGGCTCATTCCGCCTCTCGGCGGCATGCTGGATCTCTCTCCCCTTTTTGCCTACTTGGCCATTGATTTGCTTCGCGGTATTTTGCTCAGCCTCCTCGCATGAAAATTTTCAGCACGCTTTCGCAGAAAAAAGAAGAGTTTCAGCCTTTGGAGGATAAAAAAATTGGCATGTATGTTTGCGGACCGACGGTGTATGACGTTGGCCATTTAGGCCATGCACGCAGTGCCGTTTCGTTTGATGTGATCCGGCGATATTTTGAATATAAAGGGTTTACGGTAACATTTGTGAGCAACATTACCGATGTGGATGACAAGATGATTAAGCGTGCGGCTGAGGAGAAGATTACCGAGATTCAGCTCGCGGAAAAAATTATTCCGGAGTACGCCAAAGATTATGCGGCGCTTGGAGTGAAAGTACCCACGCATCAGCCGCGCGCGACGCAGTATATTCAACAAATGGTGACGCTTATTGAGGATTTATTGGAAAAGGATGTGGCGTACGCCACAGAAGATGGGATTTATTTTGAAGTTTCAAAATTTCCAGGATACGGAAAGTTATCAGGGCAAAACTTGCAGGAACTTCGCGCGGGAGCACGCATTGAAGTTGATGAAAAAAAGAAAAATCCAGAAGATTTTGCCGTTTGGAAAAAAGAAAAACCGGGCGAGCCTTCATGGAAAGGTCCTCTTGGCATGCCGGGGCGCCCTGGCTGGCACATTGAGTGCAGCGCTATGAGTGCGGATATTTTGGGTGAGACGTTTGATATCCACGGCGGCGGCATTGATCTGCAGTTTCCTCATCATGAAGATGAAATCGCCCAGAGTGAGATGGCCTCAGATAAGCCTTTTGCGCTGTATTGGCTCCACAATGGGCACATCCGAGTGAATAAGGAAAAGATGAGCAAGTCGCTCGGTAATTTTTTTACAATTAAGGATATTCTTAAAAAGCATAATCCCCTCGTGGTGCGTTATTTTTTGCTTTCAACGCACTATCGCATGCCTATTGATTTTACGGACAGCCTTTTGGAGCAGGCAAAGAACGGCTTAGAACGTCTGCGCGATGCGTATGCCAATGTTAAAAGAGCAGCCGAGCAAAAAGAACATACTGAAGCGAGTGACTTTGATGTTGCTGCCGCTTTGAACTTAGCTCGAAGTTATTTTGAGGCCGCTATGGATGATGATTTTGAAATTTCCCGGGCACTGGCGGCGCTTTTTGAGTTGGTAAACAGGGTCAACGTCGAAGTCAAAAATGGAACTTTAAACTCCAAGCAGGCTGAGCAGATCATGAAGTTTTTTGATGAGTTGGATGCGGTTTTGGGTGTCATTACCGCTCCGCAGTCGGATGTTTCTAGCGAAATTGAGTCACTCATTGCGGAGCGCAACGAAGCTCGCAAGAAAAAAAATTTTAAACGCTCCGACGAACTCAGGAAGGAGCTAGAAGCAAAAGGAATTATTTTGGAAGACACCAAAGAAGGGACGACCTGGAAGCGTGCCCTGTAAAAATCAGTCCCAACCTGAAAGCTTGCCAAAAAGGCTTTTTTTGTTTAAATTAACCTGCCATGACACCTAAAAGCCTTCCAACTTTTGAGGACCTTAGCCTTAAAGATTACAGGCCACTCCAGGAGTATCCCAAAGATGAGCTGCTGGAGCGTTTTCGCATCGCTTATACGTACCGGCTATTCGATGAGATGCTACAGGCGGCCTGGCAGAAGCAAGGAAGACTCAGAATCATACTTTCATCCCAGGGGAAAGAAATGCTTCATTTGTGCCACGCAGCAATTCTTAGGCCCGGAGATTTTGATGTCGGCTACTACCGGGAGTTAAGTTTTATGTATTTTTTGCATGCATTGGGTAAAGGGGGTTTATCGCTGGAGGAGTGTGGTGCACAGGCTCTCAGCGATCCTTTCAATGATATCAGCGGAAGCGGCCGGCACATGCCGGGTCACGTTGGTTCCAAATGGCGTAATCCGCATGGAGGTTTGGTTGACATGGGGAATCAGGTAAATGTTTTTGCCGGAGAAAGTCCTATTGCCGCACAAATTGGCCCTGCCGTTGGAATGGCGGATGCATCTCTCCATTGGCAAAGAATATTGGGGCAATTAAGTACTCCTTTTCATACAAAAGGTGAAATAATCCACGTCAAAATTGGAGATTCCGGTTGTGCCAAAGGTCAGTTCTTGGAGGGTGTGATGGCCTCCCTTGTTGCAGAAAACAGGCCTCTAGTTTTTACCGTCATGAATGATGGCTGGGGAATTGGTGCCCATAGTGATGAGCAAATTCCTGGAGGGGAAGTGGCTCCTTTGGTGGCAGGGATTATGGAGGCTCATCAATGTAGAGCAACAAATTGGGCTCAGATGAAGGCCACTTATGGGCAGGTTTTTAATAATGTTCGTGATGGGAAAAGCGGCCCTGTTCTTATTGAAGCCTTTACCAGCCAGCCTGCGGGTCACTCCACAACTAGCGACCCGCGAAGGATAAAAACTCCACAGGAACTTCTCTTAGAAAAGGAAAATGACGGCTTACCGGCTTTTGAAAAACAGCTCATTGAGTTAGGGATCGCTACTCCAGCTGAAATTGACGCTGTAAAAGCTGCAGCAAAAGAAGCGGTTGAAGCGGCCAAAAATAATTCTTGGAATGCCTATGCTGAGCCTATTCAGGCAGAAGCACGGGCTGCGATCGCGGCCATAGAAGCTCTCAAAGATGTCATGGAGGATTTTGGAACGGTGTTTCAACCAATAATGGAGCTACTGAGAAATACTCTCACGAGCACGGCAAATGAACTTAAGAGAAAAAATGTTGACAGTGCTTTACAAGAAGCGGCTCGTTATTCAGCGGGTTCAAATCATCAGTCAGCTCTTGATCTTCGGTCTCTTGCTCGTCGGTATCATGTAAGACTCAAAAATGTCATGGTTTCTAATCTCAACGATGAAACCCCAACGAGCCTTTTACATCTTCCAGCAGTGCCGATTCAGGAAGGCGTGGAAAAAGTCAGTGGTGCAGCCATTATGAGAGACTGTTTTGATTACCACCTTACAAATAATCCCTTGGTGGTGCTCACCGGCCAAGATGTAGAAAATTTAGGTGGGTATTATCTTGAAGTTCAAGGGCTAGCCAAGAAACACGGTGCTGAAAGGGTTTCAGAAAGTGGAATTCGTGAATCTACGACTGCAGGGAGAGTTATGGGAATGGCGGCTCGCGGCCTTCGACCTATTGTCGTTGGAGGTTACATTAATTATCTGCCAGACCAGTTGGACCAATTCTATAATCAAATTGGGTGTTATCGTGATTTAACGGATGGCCGACAAATTGCTCCGGTTACTTTTGTACTCAATGGAGATCGTCTTGATGGACCTTTTCATGCGAGTTCTTTAGCCGGTATACTTACAAACTTGCGAGGATTTTGCGTCGTATATGCGCGTAATCAAGTACAGGCGAGTGGAGCAATTACGGCCTCATTAAAGGGAAATGATCCTGTTATTATTGTCAGTCCCATGAAACTCATGCGGGGAGGTAATCATAATGTAGTTCTCAATAATGGCGAATTTACGATTCCTATTGGAGACAGTGAAGTTATTCGAGAAGGCAGACATGTTACGATTGTTACATTGGGATATTGCTGCACCGTGGCGCAGGAAGCTGCTCAAGTTTTAAGCGATAAATACGGAATTGAGGTTGAGATTGTGGATGCACAGACACTTCTGCCGGTTGTAGATAAAAATGGTGCAGCTCGAAAATCGTGTCTTAAAACACGCCATGTTATTTTCTTAAGTGAAGATGTTCCTCATGGTGTTTCGGCATATCTTGCAAGTAATATTTTGGAAAATTGCGACGAACCAATAAAAAGGCGTCATCTCGATGCCACTGCGAACATGACAAGAACGGGTATTGATGGCGATCACTGGTCCAAACCTCAGGTAGAAGATGTCATTAGAGCGGTTTTGGCACTTCGGCACGATTTAGTGAGACTGTAAGAGCTCTTCGCTCACCTTCCATACATCCCCCGCCCCCATGGTTATTACCACGTCGAAGTTTTTGGCGTGTTCGCGCAGGTAATAAATGGTTCCCGCAAGGCCATCTTCCAGCCGTGCTTGTGTCTTGTTTTTTTGGATCTCATCCACGAGCATTTGAGCAGAAACGGCGTCTATGTCGCTTTTTGTGTCGCGCACTTCGTAAATATTCGGAATGATGACCTCATCGGCCTCTTTAAATGAAACGCCAAAATCCTTAAGTAAGTTTTTGGTGCGATTATATTGATGCGGCTGAAAAACCACGCAGATTTTTTTCTTGGGATACATCTCGCGAGCCGCCTGTAAGGTAGCGGTAATTTCGGCAGGATGATGAGCGTAGTCATCAATCAAAATAGTTTTGCCAAACTTCCCTTTTTGTTCAAAGCGGCGGTAGGCACCTTGGTAGCCATGTAAGCTTTTGAGAATATCCCGAGGTGCGGTGCCAAGCGTGGAGCAGACACTAAAGGCGGAGAGCGCATTGGTGCGGTTGTGCACGCCTGGAATTTTGAGATCCAACTTCCCTGCTTCAACTCCGTGATGGAAAATCTTTTTTTCACGCAGAGAAAAATCGGCATTTTCATAATGAGCACCGTACGTAAACGTATTGTAGCTAGGGAATTTTTTGGACTGCATCGTGCGGATAACTTCATGCACGTCGTCATCATCAAGATTTCCAAAAAAGTACCCGTCCGGCGGGAGTTTTTCGGTAAATTCCCGGAAAGCATCCAAGTAATCCTCAAAATCTTTGTAATAGTCTAAATGATCCGGATCCAGCGTGTGCAGCACAATAGCGCGTGGCGAGTAATTCAAAAAAGCACGGCGGTATTCACAAGCTTCCAGCACCAGGATTTTGCTCTTCCCTACTCGATAATTAAGGTTTTTGAGCTCTTTTAACTTGGTACCCAAAATGACGGTGGGATCAAAATTATTTTCAATGAGAGCTTTGGCAATAAGTGCCGTAATGGTAGATTTTCCATGCGTGCCGCAAATGGCAATCGTATAAAAATGATGCGTGAGCTGGCCCACCGCTTGTGGATAACTCAGAACCGGAATTTTCTGCCGCTCCGCTTCACGCAGCGCAGGATGGTTCTCTGGCACGGCCAGGGAATGGATCACTAATTCGGTTTTTGGTGGCAACTTTGCTGATGCTGCTCCAATTTGAATCTTCACTCCTAATTTTTCCAGATGTTGGGTTAAGGCGTTTTCCTCTTGGTCTGTGCCACTCAACTTTTTCCCCTGGGCATGAAGCACACCGGCCAGAGCGCTCACTCCAATGCCGCCAATCCCTATTAAATGTATTCGTTGGCTCTCCAGAACTAAGTCCATTTTCATAACCTCATTGTAATCCGATATAATAGCCGCGTGAACCTCAAGTTTTACCTATGATTACTACGCCGCATATCTCGCGAACTACCAAGCTTATACTCATGATCGAGTTCATTCTTTTGTCATACATGCTCTATGTTCTCAGCACCTCGCTCTACAAAAGCTACCAAGTGGATCGCTTTATTCAAAATGCGCAGGATGAAAACACGAAATTAGAAAAAGCCAACTCCATGCTGGCAGAGGATTATGAATATTATCGGTCTGATGCTTACAAAGAAAAAATCGCCAAACAGAATTTTGGGCTTATTCGTCCGGGCGAGGAGGTCATTGTTTTGGCACCGCCAAGCCGTCCATACCTTTCTAGCGAGCAGCAAGTGACGCAAGTGAATGGCCAGTACTATCAAAGTCTCAGCAATCCGCGAAAGTGGTTCCTTTTCTTTTTTGATAGGGAGCGGTTTGCCTTATAGCGTCACGCCTTCGGACCACGTCCCGTTCCCAAGATACTTAGCCTCTTCGCTTGTTACGAGGGTGTTTTGATAGCGATCAGCAAGATCATAACGGATCGTGAGAATTCCCAGCTTGCCATCTGCCGCAAGCTGCCTGGCAATATCCACGGCGGCGGCGCTGGTTCTCCCAAATGTATCTCGGCGAACTTTTTCTAAGTTTATTCTTTCAAATGCCTCTTCCCAGTCTTGTTTTCGTACGAGCCAGCTTTTGGTAATGCGGTTTTCACTAATGAGTCTTGCTGCTTCAGGAAATTTAAGTCCACGCGGTAGGTTGGTAGCTCCATCGGCACCAAAAAGAGTAACTTCCGGCTCACGAACTTCCTCTGCGAGCGGCCCGTTGATTTTTTCATAGGCATATGGCGCATGGGCTCCTTCAAAAACATGAAGTTCAACATTTGGGTACGCTTCACGGAAAACATCATGAAAGCCAATAGCCGAGGTTCCATTACCAACCGCGAGGACGATGGCATCAAGAGGTGCACCCTGGATTTTGAGAAGTGCATCGCGTGCAATGGCTCGGCAGGATTCAACGGTCGTCGGGATTATTGAATGATTAGGGAATGCCAACTTTTTTTCGTGGCGCAGCTTAACATTGTTCCCAGAAAACACGCGTGCTTGAAACGAATCAATGGCCTGTACCAAAAAACCATCGACATCCATAATTTCCCCAAAAACTTCTTCATTTTTTCCATGGTTCATGGCTTCTTCAATGAGCGCGCGTCTCACCGGATCCATCCGCGTAATGGTGATGCGCCTTGAGTAGCCGAGAGCCCCACCAATAAGCCCAAAAGCGTTGCCGGCACTGCCAGTGCTCACTTCTTCCAGTACCGTTTGCTTCGGCGTTATTTTTTGCTCCATCTCGTGCAGACGGTCAATAAAACTTCGGGAATAATGGCACTCGGCAAGACTTTTGGTTGAGTCATACACAAAAATAGTTGAATGACCTTCGGCTAATTTCATAACTTCACCACAGTCATTGATCTCATGTAGAAGTCTGTAGAGTTGCTCGCGTTCTTCTCCCGCAATGTGGCGCGGGCTTGGAAATTTGTCTCGAACTTCTTCGGTGAGACTCAGAAATCGTTTGTATGATGCCGAAAGGGGTACTGTTTCCATGTCGCGATTTTATTGTATAGTCGCAATATTGCAACTGATGTTGATATTTGCTCGACATATCAATAATGTCCAATTCTCCTGTTAAAATAGGCAAAATGGTGATAAAATATAAATAAGTAGATTACTATCTACATTTATGATTCCACAACTTCAGCGGTTCGGTTTTACACGCAATGAAGCCAATGTGTATGTGGCGGGCCTCAAACTTGGCAACTGCACCATTCAGCAAATTGCCAATGAAACGGGTCTTAATCGCATTACGGTTCACAGCATTATTGAGAAGTTTGAAGGTCTCCAGATTTTTATTCGTAGTTACGAGGGCAAGCGGCGTCGGGTATCAGCCGTTTCTCCCGCGTGGTTGGAGTCTTTGCTCAAGCGCAAAGAAAGAGAAGTGCAACAAGAGCGTCAAGCCCTCAAAGAAGTTTTTCCCTCGCTCCAGGAACTCTACCGTCGTATGCAGCGCGGAGTGCAGGTCTCTACTTTTAGTGATGAAAAAGGCTACGAAGAAATTTGTGAAGATGTACTTACGGCAAAAACGGAAATTCTTGAGTACGCCAATATTGATGAGCTTAATAAGGTAATTGGTCCCTACATTGCCAAAGATTATCTTCCGCGCAAACATAGGTTGCAGATCCCTACCAAGTTTCTTTTTGTGGATAGCTCCAGCGCTCGCACCTACATCAAAAAGAACTACTTGGATTACCCCGGCGCAGCACCTATGGAAGTAAAATTTATTGATCCTAAAGAATTTTCACTGGATGCCTTTTTTGTGATTTATGACGACAAGCTGGCTATCCTCACTCCGGCCACGCTCTCCGGCATTATCATCCAAGACAAAGCTATCTCGGACTCTTTAAGGCCGTTTTTCCATTTTGTTTGGAGCCGCGCTGGCGAGGGTGTTAAGAACTTTTGATTTGGTTGCGGGGACAGGATTCGAACCTGCGACCTCAAGGTTATGAGCCTTGCGAGC
>JBBTWV010000020.1:0-21062 GCA_038062615.1 Patescibacteria group bacterium
TACGGAATTCGGTTTACGGATTTAGTGCCACTTTTCAACTAATCAGGCCCATTCTTAATAAATTCTCCACTGACCCTTTACAAGGCGTCCGGTTTAATTTATAATGGTTCAAATACATAATAAAAATAAATCCTATGTTAAGAGAATTCTTTAATCGGAGCAAAAAAGGGCCCGAAGCAAAAAAAGCTGGTCCTGAATCATCGCCAGAATTGTTTGCTAGAAACACTTTTAACACCACTTCGTGTAAGGCTCTTGGTAATACACTTGGAAAACTCCAATCCATTGAAGATGCAAAAATAACTATGTTACCCCCAAAATAAATATGGAAAGTACTAACAGAATTAGAGTTGATTTTAAGAGAGACGGCAGTGCCTACTACGCCATCTTCCACGTTACTCGCGAAGCCAGCGGCACCACATATCATCTGCATGCCGAAGTTTTTGATCACCGCGATCACCTTATTTTTGACAAAGAACGCTCCGGCCTCGACTACTCGCAAATTGAATACGCGCTGACGTTTGTGTTTCACCAGGCGTTTGTAGAGGAATAAAAAATTCAGCTCTTTTTTGATATTTCAAAGTGGAGTTGTTTTTCATGCATAGCTTTGTGTGCATTCCGAGTGGGATCGCCGCAGGCTTTGCCAGCATGGTGTCCCGACGTATGTCGGGACTGGCAAAGCCGAGGCAAAAGCGCTTTTGTCCGCTGGGACAAAAGACGCTGTGCCCACGAGGGATGCACCCAAGCTATGCATCTTGGAAATTTCTTTTGGGATACAGAAAAAGGCCCTCAGGCCATTGGTCTGAGAGCCTTTCATCGTATTGTCCAGGATTCTCTAGCGATTGCGATTCAAATAATTGAGGTGCAACTGAGAGAACACGCCGGCTCGTTTGAAACGAGAGAATACGATGTGTATGACTGCAATGATCCAACCCCGCAAGCGAGGTGGGTTTTTGCAAGTTAGGCCTTGTATTGGTGGGATTAACGTCGTCACCACGACTTGCCGCGGCTCTTGAAATTTTCACCGAAGTGAGAAGAAGAGCCATTGGCGAACCTTTTTGAATGTATTTTTGTGTTATTTTATGTGGCCGAAGCCACCAAAAGTACATATTGTTTTTTGATTTTTAGGTTCCTTGATAGAATACAAAGCGCAGAGCGATGCGCGTTGCCATAAGGCAGGGCCACGCAACACTCAGCGCCTTGTCCCCTTTCCGCAGCTAAGGCGGAGTGTCGCATGAGGCGCATGCGACCTAATTTTTAAAGATCGTCTTAAAAAATTCAAGTTATTATATCTCACAATAAAAACAACGCAAACTATTTATCTAGACAGAATATAGATTTATGCCGATAGAAATTCGCCCCCTCAAAACGAAAATTCTTCAAAAGAATTTTGATCTCGCAAAGAGCCTACAAAAAGCGCTTCTCCAAAATAATCAAAAGCTTAAAAATGGCGACGTCCTTATTATGAGCTCCAAAGTAGTGGCGCTTTCACAAGGCCGAGTGGTGGACCTCACAAGCCTTATCCCAAGCGCTCAAAACAACAAATTTCTAAAGCGAATGCGCTACGGAAAAGGCCGCGAAGATGCCAAAATGATCGAACTCATCGCAAGCGAAGCCGATGCCGTCCTTCCGGGGAAAATGATGACGACCCTTAAAGATGGCTTCCTTGTGCCATCCTCAGGGATTGACCGTTCCAATGCTCCGAACGGGAGCGCTATTCTTTGGCCCAAAAACCCCGCTAAGGTAGCTCTGCAATTATGGAAAAATTTCAAAAAAAATACACAACTCAAAAATTTGGGAATTGTCATTGGCGACTCCAACTGCCAACCCCTTAAATGGGGAACCGTTGGCTTAGCCCTTGCATGGGCGGGCTTTGAAGGAGTGGAAGATGTCCGCGGGCAAAAAGACATTTACGGCCAAAAGCTCCGGTTCACCCGCAAGGCCGTGGCCGATAACTTGGTTTCCAGCGCAATGCTGATAATGGGAGAAGGAAGCGAAAAAACGCCATTTGTCCTCATCCGCGGCGCACCCGTAAAATTTACTTCCCGCCAACAGAAAAAAAATGAAATTTTTGTAAAACCGAAAGGTTGCGTTTTTGGCGGAATCTACAGCAAAAAATTCGTCAGACTGGTAAAATAAAAACACAGTTTATGGAAAATAAATTCCGCATCGCCGTCCTGGCATCCACCAAAGGAACCGACCTGCAAGCCATTATTGATGAGATCCATGCTGGAAGACTGCATGCCGAACTAGCCTGTGTGGTGAGCAATAAAAAAGGCTGTTACGCTATGGAGCGAGCCCATCGTTCCGGCATTAAAACCCATTTTATCGATCCCAAAAAAAAATCTCGCGTGGAATTTGATCGCGATCTGGTGAGTTTTCTTGAATCATTAAAAGTAGACCTCGTGGTTCTTGTTGGCTACATGCGGATTTTGACGCCATATTTTGTCTCCAAATTCCCTGGACGCATTATTAACGTGCATCCTGCGCTGATCCCCAAATACAGCGGCAAAGACTTCTTTGGAAAAAGCGTTCATGAAGCCGTTCTTAAATCTGGCGATAAAGAAACCGGCATGACCATCCACTTTGTAGAAGAAGGAGTAGACACGGGCAAAATCATCCTGCAAAAAACCTGCCCAGTTTTGCCAGGTGACACGCCGGAAAGCCTTAAAGAACGGGTACAGGAGCTAGAAAAAGAGTGGTACCCTAAAGTTATTCAACAATTTGTCGAGAAGGCCGAGCCGCAGCGATGATGCTAAGGCATCAGACCGAGCTAGCGGCGAGGAGGCTACCAAAATAATGCGCCCGAAGGCGCAACATCACAGAAATGATGCAGCCTTCCTGTTCACTTTTCTGAGTAATACATGCTACGATGCGCTTACGTATTTCTTAATTTTTTGTTATGAAAAAATTAGTTGCTGGATTTATTGTCATACTTTCACTCTTGAATTCAACTGCCATTTTGGCTGCCGCCAAAAAAGAAATACCATACGGTAAATTTTTTAGCGGATTTGGACTTGAAGACCCTGACCCCGATATGGACGGGATTTATTCTGATAAAGATAAATGCCCGGTCACCTCATTTGATATTTGGGTGGGGACAGTAGATACCAAAAAACAACCAGCGATAATTCCTTTCCAGGATCCAAAAAATGCAGCGGGGACCGTCTATTTGAAGGTTAAAAAGATAAATGACGTGGTGACGGTTCAAACTTCAGCTGACCAGAAATTTTCTAAAGGCGCTAAATCGTATTCCCTTAAAAAGAGAACCATCATCCTTTTGGACGGCATCGGAAAAAGAGTAAAAGTGCTGTTTAGTAATTCCAAATCAGGAACCGTGGTTTTTTGGACAGCGTTACCGGAAGGTAAAACACCCGGTTGCGACATAGGCGAAACGCCTAGGAAATAAGGTCTCACGGTAATTTTTTGCTGCGCCATTTCCAAAAATATTTGATGGCGGAATTTACGTGCATCCAAAAGATGCGTTTTGTTAAAAGCCCCAATAAGTTCCCTCCAGAAAGCCGTTTATGGTAGTGCAATGCGCGCGCCTCAGGGAAGTACACGACCTTGCGTCCTCTCTCCCAAAGCGTCCGGCACAAATCGGCGTCTTCCATAAACATAAAATAGCGCGGATCAAAACCGCCAATTTCTTGGTACACGTGGCGCGGTAACATGATGCAAGCTCCAGTAACAAAATCCACTTCCTGGGTCTTCTTTTTGTCATAATCCGCCATGAGATAATGTGCAATACGCTTGCGAAAAAACGGCAAGTGCCTGAGCGGCGTGCGCTTGATAATGAGGTCCATGGGCCGCATAAAACGCCTGCAGGAGTCTTGAATCTGGCCGTTAAAAAAATAGAGCTGAGGCCCGAGGAGTCCGACGTCCAGATGTGTCTCCATGTAATCCGTCATTTTTTGAATGGTGTCCGGCTCCACACCCACATCGGGATTGAGGATGAGCACATACTTGCCATTGGCATGCTTCACACCCTCATTATTGCCCTTTCCAAAGCCAAGATTCTTGCCAATCTCTACAAGGGTTATTTCCCCTTTTTTATGCATGTCACGGAGATAATCCAAACTCTCATCGTGCGAACCATTATCCGGGACCACGATTTCAAAGGGAAAATCCGTCTTACTACGCTGCAAACTTTCAATGCAAAGACGGGGAAGATACTTGAGATTATAATTGAGAACGATGGCGGAAACCTTTGGAGCCATAAGAGAAGCCATTATTGGGTTTTGCGAGGAGCCGCCTGTGCTTTATTTGGCTTCATGACAAGCGTGTGCTTGCCGGTAACAAACATCGAATCTGGAATATCTTCCGCCACCGTTATTCCAGCGCCAACAAAAGAGTGTGAACCGATTTTTACTCCCGGCATAAAGCTCGTATTAATCCCTACGCGGACGTGATTCCCCGTGACGAGTCCAAATTTATTAAGTCCGCTATCCGCTTTTTCACCACGAATCGTTACCAAAATATTCTTTTCATCAAGCCGTAAATTGCCCGTCACCGTTCCGGCGCCAAATGAAACATCATTGCCAATAACACTATCGCCAATATAATTGGTGTGCGTCCAAACTTCGTCACCCACATAACTGCGCGCCACCTCGCTTCCAAAACCAATCACGCAGTTGGCACCAATGTGTGACTCCCTCACCAATGCGTCAGTTGCAATAATGGAATTTTTGCCGATGTAAGCTGGGCCAACAATAACGGCGTTATCTAAAATTCGCACACCTTCTTCCAAAAAGACATCTCCGTGGAGTGTTGCCGTTTTGGATATGGATACTTTTTTGCGGGCGAACTTTTTACCTGCCTTCAAGAAATAATTCATAAGCGAGAGCACGTGCCACGGATACTTTACAGGCTGCCAGAAGCCTTCAAATGGCATTGCTTTATAAATGACACCGGCGTCAAAAAGAGACTGCAGCGCCAGCTCATAACGATCATCATGTTGATTTTTGCTTCCCGCTTCCTGCTTGAGCAACGTAAAAAGCCGCTTGGGTTCAGGATGATAATGCATCACAATATTCACCAACTTACTTGGCTCTTTTCCAGCACCCGGTTTTTCAATAATGGAAGAAACGATGCCGCTCGGCCTGGTCTTTAAATAGCCACCTGGGAAGTACGCCGAAACTTTCTTGGCCATCAAAACGCCCTCACCTTTTTTGAGAGATTTTGTAAGGATATTATAGGTAGAAATATCCACCACATCATTGGAACTCACGACAAGGAAGGGATCATTTTTAATCCAACTGGCCGCAGTTAAAACCGCGCCAGCCATTCCCAAATCCAAGTCCTTCTGCTCGCGAACCGTAATTTTGGCTAAGGTTGCGCCTTTAGGGCACATTATTGGCTTAGCCTCACTGTGGCTCGGCCTATTGGGAAGCGAACATTCACGAAGAACCTTTTTAAGCTGAGCCATGTTATGGGCACCGCCCACGATGAGAATTTCAGAAAATGATGCCGCAAGAAGCGACTCAAGTTGATGCACAATGAGTGGTTTGCCCAAGAATTTAAGGAAATTTTTATCCGCAATCGGCTGCATTCGGAAACTACGACCAGCGGCAAGAAGAACGGCTTTCATAGGCCCTATATTAGCATATTCAGGTTAACAGTTCTTGAAGTCTTCCCTGCTTAACCCCTTCGGCAATCTCCATAGCCACGCGATCACCCACGCTCAAATTTTGGCCGTAGAGATAGCCAGTATAAGGCGTAAATCGCGTTCCCGGAGAGCCAGGAATGCGTAAACTTACATCAAAAATGACAATGTCTTCCTTGCCTTCTTCCGCCGTCACCGCGCCCTGCAGGGCAAACGGGCCAATAATTCCCGGCGCATGTTCTTTTTGCGTCGCCTTCACAAATCGCTCACCCAAATCAAAAATCTTTTCTAAGAGTGACTCCTTTACCGTCACCGCCATGTGGCCGTTTTCTACCATCCTGGGCTGAAAACCCGCATCATGGAGCTCATTCTGCTCCCAAGCCGGCAAGCGCAGCAGCCCATCCAAATTGGTCTGGCGCCTTGTATCCGTGCCTAAAAGTTCAACTTCCTTTGCAAATGGTGAATAAAAGAAATTTAAATTCACTGGCGCTCCAATTACAAACTCTTCGATTGTGGCTTTTTTTAGAGCAGCTTCCGTTATCGTTCCTTGTGATATCAAAGCAAGTGATTTGCCTTCATATTCACTGAAACTATTTGCAGTAAAAAAAGCCCTTTCGTAAGTCCGTATGGCTTCATTCACTTTCACCAGCACCAACCGATCAATATCTTGCGGCCGCTTAAAAATCTTTGGCATCCGAATTTCCGCTTTTTCCAAAAGATGATACTGATTTTTTGGCTGATCACGCTCCTCAAGTTTGAGCATGCCTCGCGATCCAAAAATCGGCACATGGAAATTATTTTCGATTTGAGAAAAATCCTTAAAATAAACCCAAAAATAGCGATTATGAATAAAGATGGTATTTTTTTTGCGCAACTCCTCCTGCACCGATTCATTCACAATGTCGCTAAATTTATCCACAACAATAATGTCATCAATGCAGCCAATGGCATCTTCACCGGCGCGGTCAATGGCCGGACGCGTTTTATAATATTTGGCGTACGTTTTTTCACGTCCTTTTTGGCAAACCGCCAACGTTCTAAAACCCAGTTTTTTGGCTCCGGCACACACATCTAAAGCACTGTGGCCGCCCAGCACACCTATAGTGAGGTTGTCGAGGTCATACGATTTGAGAATGGAAGAGAGATTCAAGGGATGAGGGATGAGGAAATTTTAGCCCAGCACTTTGTCCATCCGACCGCTCTGCGCGGCCAGTTTAATTTCTCGAGCAATGCGCCGGCCGGTGGACATGGGTTCTTTGTATCGTAAATCCGTGTACGGCGAGCCATTGATGTAAAGATTCGTGCCGGCCACAATACGCGCCGAGATCTCAAAAACATACGTATTCAAATCTTTATCAATAATCATCTCCAAGCAAAATGGACCAAACAGACCACCCTTGCAGAGCTTCTGTGAAGCCGCCACCACGTTCTCACCCATCTCAAAAAGCTTGGGCAAAAGCGACTCACGAATCACCATCGGCATGTTTCCCGTAATGGTGTAACTCGTCTTGATATCCACTTGCAGCTGATCCTTAGCCGCAATGCGCCCAATGGAATCGGCGTTAGACTCATACCGTTTATCAAAACTCATAATTTCCAACTCACCCGTAAGCCGGGAATAAAAGTAGTGCACGTACACCGGCACACCCACGATATATTCCTGAATCGCATAATCTTTTTCATGAGGATAATCCTTCATTCGCTCATAAAACTCATCGGGATTATTGGCGATAAAATAGCCAAGTCCGCCTTTTGCGCCGTGAAATTTTACAATCACCGCACGATCAATATCTTCGGGATGTTTAAACACGGCAGGCTGGTTAAGACCGGCAGAAAGCAACCACTGTCGCTCTTTGGTACGGTCCGACTCCCATTCCAAAATCGCCTTGGTGCCAAAATGCAGACACTTGAGCTGTTGGACGCGCTCCCAACCCAAATAGCTCACAAATGAGCCGTGTGGAATCACAATGGCATTCCTGGCCATGAGCTCTTTTTCGATTTTAAAAAAGTGCTGAAAGCTCTCGATCTCAATAATTTCATCGGCCACGTTATAGCTCCGGTATGGCTTAGATTGGCCTTTTTGACAGACGACGACCGTTTCAAATCCTTCATCTTTGGCGCCTTTGAGGATTTGCAAAGCGGTATGACTGCCAATGGTGGCAATTCGGTATTTCTTAAAATTTTCTCCTTTTTTCATCGGGATAAAATGAATGGTTTTGTGTTATTTTAATGAGAAAAAAACTTTATGTCGAGAGTTTTGCGTCGGATGAACTCAATCTTTGATAAATAAACACCCCTCGATTGGCAACATTCCCCGGGTTAACATTTCTCAAAACTTCTTCATCTGGTCTAGCCCCCTCAAGCATTGTGAACGTTCGAACTGCTTCCGTGCCCCCTACTAACAATGGAAACTCCAAATTCAATATTTGTATAGACCCTGAGGCTTTGTTATCCAATAATAAGTTCCGCGAAAGGCCGATTATTTGATGCACTTCTCCAGGGGGCACAGGAAGAGTGATTTGCGAAAAACGAGCTTCCCCAGAAAGGTTCGATGAATTTACCATTACAACCGGAGCGCCAACTTCTCCTTCTAGTAATACATCTTTGCCTTTGGTCCTATCACTTCCTGTTCCCACGCTCGGTTCTCGCACCAGCATCCTCATGCCTTGAATACCTACTCTTCTCCCATCCGGTAAAATACAATGGCTTGGTTCAATGAGAACAATATGGCGATTATGCTCAAAACCCAAATCAGCTAAGCGCTTTGTAAACCATTCAATGAGTTTTGGTAAAACATCAGGTTTACTTAGCACCTGCTCCCCCAAAGGGTCAAAACGATCCGGAAGAATTTGAGCACATTGGCGTATTGCCTCTTCCCTGACAGGAGCTTCTGGTAAAGCAGACATAAAATATATTTAAAACTCAAATAGTAATTCCATGGGTATCCGGAGCTGGAAAAGGAGCCGGTGCACTAAAACCATTTTCAATAAAAACCCTGACTGCCCTAAGTAATGCATTAGCCGTCTCGACCTCTAGAGCTACCTCTTCCGCATATTCAAATACTAACTCGGCATTCCCCGCATGATCGCCAATATCAGCGGTCTGGTCAGCAGCATGCTCAAGCTGCGGAAGAAACATCTCATATTGTCTGTGGGATTTAAACCAAGTAACAATAATTCCAATTCCATTCACGGTTTCCTTTCCCAAAAAACGTGTAACTTCAAGCAGTGCAGCATGCATATCATTGGCCAACATTTCATTTTCCAGTCGGATTTTCTCTGCTCGATCTGCTATGCCTTTGATGGTTGAAGCACACGCACGAACTCTCCGATACACCTCACTTGAAGGCACTGCTGATTCCAACAATCTGCAAACATTACTAAATAATCTCACAGCATCCTCATAAGAAATGCCCACAAGTAGTTCTTCACACCTTTCAATGGCTCCCGCTTCAGAACCTGCTGCCCCTGAATTATGTTCCTTTATTGCAATTACAAAATTCCCAGAATCCCCAGAAATTGAAACATCAAAATTATCGATTTTTTTATCGTGTGTAAAAGATTCGAGTGACATACATGTGTAGGGTTAAATGTAAGGCAGAATTATAGGGCTTTTGCGATACTTGTCAATGCCTAAATAACCTGATACCTGTAAAAACCATCGCCACGCCAAGACGATCTGCAGCAGCAATCACCTCAGCATCCTTTACCGACCCACCTGGAGAAATTATCGCCACCGCTCCGGCTTTGGCGGCTTCCTCCAGGGCATCCGGAAAGGGGAAAAACGCATCGGAAGCCATCACCGAATCCTTCAATCTCTCACCACCTTTTTGCGCCGCAATCCAAACACTATCAACACGCGACATCTGCCCCGCGCCAATAGCAACGGCCGTATCCGTGCCATTTTCTGCTTTGGCAAAAACCACCGCGTTGCTCATCACATGCTTACAAACTGCATTGGCAAAAAGCATGGCGCGAACCTGCTCCGGCGTCGGCTTCTTTTTGGTAACCACCTTTAAATCTTTTTCAGTGACCACATAGGTATTAGCCGTCTGTACCAAAATGCCTCCCGCCACTTTTTTAACATCGCGCTTCTCGGCATCCAGCTGCAATGGG
The DNA here is from genome assembly GCA_038062615.1 of Patescibacteria group bacterium. Classification (GTDB taxonomy): domain Bacteria; phylum Patescibacteriota; class Gracilibacteria; order UBA1369; family UM-FILTER-53-11; genus JBBTWV01. Next base: position 9,718 of record JBBTWV010000020.1, read on the forward strand.
CCTGTTTCAAGAAGCCTCAAATTTGGCTTAGTCTTGAGCATCTCCAGAGCCTTAGCCTCAAATGACGGCGCAATAATGACTTCAATAAAAATCTTGTGAGCCTGAATATATTCCGCAATTTTTTCCGTCACCGGCCGGTTGAGCGCTACCACCGAACCAAACGCCGACTTGGTATCCACTTTAAAACTCACATCAAAAGCTTCTTCAATATTGTGCGCTAAGGCCACGCCACACGGATTATTATGTTTGATAAATGCCACGGAAGGTTTCTCAAACTCCTTCACTAATTCCAATGCCGAGTTGGCATCCACAATATTATTGAAAGAAAGTTCTTTGCCATGCAGCACCTTGGCATTGGTGACATTGGCATCATGATTTTCTGGATTGCGGAAAAAAGCGGCTTTCTGATGCGGATTTTCGCCATACCTGAGCGAGCGGACTTTTTCGTAATGCAAATCCAAAAGCTCGGGCTTATGCAAAATTTTTCGGAACCAACACGAAATGGCGTAATCATACGCCGACGTTTTCTCAAAAACTTTCCACGCTAACTCTCGGCGAGTTTCTAAAGTCGTATCACCATTTTTTTCAATTTCATCGGCTACTTTTTCGTAATCCTCGGCACTCGTCACCACGGTTACGTAGGTAAAGTTTTTGGCGGCGGCACGCAATAAACTTGGCCCGCCAATATCAATTTGTTCAATCGCTTCAGCCTCCAAAGCGCCCTCTTGCTCCACCGTTTTTTCAAAGGGATACAAGTTCACCACCACCAAATCAATCATGGAAGTGCCCGATTTCTCCGCCTCGCTCATGTCATTTTTATCACACCGTCGCGCCAAAATTCCTCCAAAAATTTTAGGATGCAAGGTCTTCACGCGCCCGCCCATAACTTCAGGCGAACCCGTATAAACAGAAACATCAGTAACGGCAATTCCCGCATCACGAAGCGCTTTTGCGGTGCCTCCCGTAGAAATAATCTCAATTTTTTTGGCAGCCAAACGCTTGGCAAACGGCACCAGACCGGTTTTATCACTAACGGATATAAGTGCTCTCTTTATCATATAGCTGAATCAATTATGCGAGCGCACAGCGCGAGCGCGAAGGTCGAGTGAAGGAGTCCAAGCGTCCCCGCGAAGGACGACTGAACGAGGCCTGAGCTTAAACATTAAGGCACATCGGTGCCGCCGCGGCTGCAAGGGTTACATCTCAAAATACGCCAAACTCCTTTAGAGCAGCCCACCAAAACCCCGCGGTGCAGAATAGCCAAGCGGGTGTACTCGGAGCAACTGGGTTGAAACTTGCAGTATCCATGGGGAAAGAAAACTTTGAAAAGTCCGTGGTCTGGAGAAAGAGTTTTTTGATAGAGCTGAATGAGCCACACGAAGGGAGCGCGAATAAACCGCACGCCGAAATCAAAAAATCGCTTTACCATGATTAAAACTCAAGAAAAAACCCTCGTAAGTCTACGAGAAACCGCCTTTTCTGTAAAGGTCCTTCGACAAGCTCAGGATGACATTAAAACCAATTGGATGGATTCACCTTCACCGCACCATCTCGAACCTCAAAATGCAGGTGGATACCCGTACTTCCACGTACACGACCCGTATTGCTCATCTGGCCTATAGCCTGGCCCGTATCCACGGACTGCCCTTCTTCCGCATAAATCGTTCCCATATGTGCGTAGAGCGTCTGCACGTTGTCGCCATGATCAATAATCACATAATTTCCATAACCATTTCCGCAAGAATAATCCACTTTTACATCACGGGACGTACAACCAGTATTCACCTTCGCAATTTTCCCTTTAAAAGAGGCCCAAATATCCGGCTTAGAAGAGTTGGCAATGTCATCAGCAGGATGATGGCTACTGTAATACTGCGTGATTTTGCCGTTGGTAGGGAAGATAAACTTCTTGCCGTTGCTTGGCTTGGCAGTTGATCCAATGGCAATTTTAGCCTGAATTCCATTGCCGCGAGGTGAAGCGCGAGTACCGTCTCGGCTTTCCTGCGCCACTTCCTTCTTTTTGCCGCCTGGAATAAAGAGCATCTGCCCCTTTTGAACCGCGCCGCCATCTAAATTGTTATGTTCCTGAATCAGGTTCGCATCCACCTCAAAAGCCTTGGCAATACTGGAGAGCGTCTCATTATTTTTGGAGACCAGGTAACTTACGCCATCAACCGAAGGGATCACCAAGGTCTGGCCAATTTTAAGGGTGGAACTCTCTGAGATTGAATTTTCCCAAACAAGTGTTTGTACATTGATGCCATACAGAGCAGCAATGCTGGAGAGATTATCACCGGACACCACCGTGTGCTTTACAGAATCCGTGAGACCAATTCTGCTGACCTCAGCGGTTTCAGGGCTGGTATTAAGAACAAAATCCTCATCATTCATCAAAAAAGGAGGGAGGAACTCACCATCATCGGCTTCAATAAAATCAGCATCCGTATCGGCATAGTAACTATCGGCGGTAAAACCCGTTTCAAGGAGGTGCGAAGGAGCAAAAGACGTAACCACCAGAAGTGCAACTCCCACCACTACTGTCTGGCGGATAAACTTCTTAAATGGATCATGAAGGGCTGGCGTACTCCATCGGGACGGCTGCCTAAAAAAACGACGCTGAAGATTTCTCACGAATCCTGTGACGTCGAGAAGGAATCGAAAAACTCCGCGGGAGAAAAAGAGAGAGCGGAGGAAGACGCGCTTATGTCTTCGGCTCTTTGCCAGCAAGTTGGCTGTCATTGGTTCCTGTGGCTCAGTCGGTTGGAGGTCCATAGTTAAGACTCAAGAACGAGAGAAAGGTTGCTACGCATTAATTGCCTAGCCTCGCTACGGCTCGGCCTGTTTGAGGGGTTTTTATAGTTATCGGGAAGAGTTTAGGCTAGCTGGCAACAAAGGCAAGTACCACTATTTGGCTTTCTATATAAATGTTGCAGGATATACAAAATATGCTTAACAGGTTAAAAATTGAGCCTCGCAAGAGGTTAGCACTGGCTCAATATGGTATAATTTTGTCAATGGGTTAGAAGTTGCCAAAAATCCTATTTATTCTTTTGATCACACCGGGGGAAGGACTTTGGAATGCCTTACAGGGAAGGCAAATTCAAAAACCTTGTACCAAGGCAACCTAGTAGAGCGCTGGAACTTTTGAAGGCTAAAGTTGTAGTCATTCAGAGCAATTCTGGTCTTTTCTAAGAGATCCTGGAACTCCTGTTTGAGTGAAAGAAGGTTGGAATTGGCTTTGGAGCCAGCTGAGGATTCTATTTGGCGGAAAGATCCGGCAAGGAGATCGGTAAGCTGTTTTTCAAGCTGAACCTCCTCAAGAAGACTCATCTGGCCGGTTGACACCTTCGCACGAAGATCAATAATTTTTTGCGATTCAAGCTTGAGACCAGGAAGAAGGGCTGACTGCTCTAGTAAAAGAGGAATTCGGTGGCGGCGGCTCCAGAGGAGTTCCATAAGAATATGCTCGCGATGCGAAACCTCCTGGGCCTGAGAAGCCAGGATGGTGGCCAGTATAATAAGGGCGAAGACGATGAGAATGGCAATAATCCAGGGCCAGAGCATAGTTGGTGAGAAAGAGAACTAGCTCTATTATAGTAGAGATATGAAGATGATACCTATCCAAAAAATTCGATTTGTTCTTTTGTGGACACTTTTGGCACTGGCGCCGTTTCATGCGTTTTTCATTACTTGGATGAAAAGTCTCTTGGGCAGTGGCTATTTTGTAACTCTCTTAAGCGCTTGGAGAGAAGGCATCGTTGTTTTAATTGGGGGTCTGATCTTATTAGAGGTTGCGCCCCTTGGGCGCATTAATTTCTTAGCCTCGCCTCGACGGCTCGGCCTGGAATATAAAAAGATTCACAGAAAACTTGACCTCCTGGATTTTTTGATTTTAGGCTATGGCGTTTTAGGCCTTCTCTGGCTTCCATTTCAATGGAAGGCTCCCCTGCCTTGGCTCTTTGGCGTGCGATTTGATATTTTTCCCTTTCTTTTATTACTCCTCGTCCGGCATACCAGCTGGCAAAGTCCAGATAAGCTTTTCAAGATCGCTTTAATAAGTGGAGGTATCACTGTGATTTTTGGGCTTTTGCATGCACTGGTCCTGCCACAGGATTTTTTGATGAACTTTGGCTATTCCAACCAACAAGGCCCCTACCAACCGCAGTTAGCTATTTCGGGATGCCAATATTTGGAACATACGAGTTCGGTGTGTCGGGCAACTTCCACTTTTAGCAGCCCTATGCGATTTGCTTCATACTTACTCTTATTGGCTGGGTTGGTGCTACCCTTTTTAAAAGGTTGCGCCCCCTGGGCGCATTCAGCCAGTAGCCTCGCTGCGGCTCGGCCTGGGTGGTGGATTTTTTTCGCCGCGATTTTTGCCAACATCTTTTTGACCTACTCGCGAGCAGCCTGGATTGGAAGTATCGTTTTCTTAGTTCTTGCAGGAGGATTCTTCTTCCGAGACGCTATAATCAAACATAAAAAAAAGGTGATGAGTGGCCTTGGAATTTTGCTGATTCTTGGCCTACTGGGATTTGGGATGCTTCAACAAAGTCCAAAATATCGCGATTTTGTGAAGATCGCCGTTTGGAGAAACTCATCAACAAGCGAACATCTCCAGCATTTAAAAGAAAGCGCAAAGCTTTTACAGGAACATCCCTGGGGAATTGGCCTGGGAACAGCCGGTCCAGCATCTTTGAGATTTGAAAAATTAGTGACCGAAAACTGGTATCTGCAAATAGCGGTGGAGATGGGGATTCCCGGACTCGTGCTCTTTCTGGGAATTTTAATAGCGCTCTTTTATGCCTTACTGAAATCCAAATCAGAAATAAGTTTTGGGCTTTTTTGTAGTTTGGCAGGAATTGGTGCCGCGGCCATGTTCCTTCATTTTTTTGAAGAGACCAGTATGATTCTTACGCTGATGGCGTTGGCGGGAATATCAACATCTCATCGGCAATCTTAGCGGCGGCGTTGAGGTAGGTGTGGCTTGCTTTGGCGAGAGGAGATTTAACTATCGAAATGAAAATTGTATACTGATACCGTTCGCAAGAACCTGTGTTCTAGGCATGAGCCACAAATATTATGTCATCACCCAAAAACGCCACAGAGACTTCAGGCAAAAGGCCTCAAGTTCCCACTGACATTCAAATTGGCGACTTTGTTGTAGCACGATTTAAGAGTTCGTCTTGGGCAGACTATCTTCCTTGGGAAGACTGGCATCACGTCGGAATGATATCGCAGCTTGAACCACTAAAAATCATCGAAGTCAGTGGCATCCTTTTACAAAAGAAGGATAAAAAAATGAACAAAGAAGAAGTTCGTGAAGGAGTCGTCGAGTATGAAATGGATAATAAACGAACTATTATCCTCTCTTATGGAAAAAAGAAGCATGATACCTAAAAATAAAAAAATTTTGGTAGGGTTGATAATTTTACTTGTGGTCGTTGGTGGAATAATCATTCGCAGCAATAAACCTTCAATTGATCAAAGTATTATAAAAGAAAGTGCCTTTATTCCATATCCACCGCAATACAACTACCGCCAGACAAAAAATGATTGCGGCCCCTTTAATGTTGCTGCTGTCGTCAGAGCATTAAAAAAACAGGATTTTGATTCAAGGTCCTTTGTAAAGAAAATTGGCTGGCGCCTGCTGAACAATTACACTCTTCCATGGGGGCTTGAAAATCAACTGGAGGAAAACGGAATAAAAATTGAGAAACCGCGTTTCGACTTATTAACGGATGGTGAAAAAATCGTGCTGGTGCGGCAACATCTTTCTCTTGGAAAACCCATTATCATGCTCGGAGAACAGGATAATTATCAACACTACCTCACACTTTTAGGCTTTAATGCGGCCGCGGATGAATACTACGTGTACAACAGTCTTCAAACCGTCCTGTCTGAAGATAGGAACATGACAACGGACAAAAATGGCTCTTTTCCAGGCAATACGACTCTAAATTCTGATGAGTTGCTCGCTTTCTGGAGCAGGGGTGGCATGTACGGACTCTGGAAATGGTACGGACTGGTCGGCAGTTTATAGAATAGGCCCAAAAATAAGGATCTCATCGGCAATCCTAGCGGCGGCGTTGAGATAGGTGTGGCTTGTTTTGTGGCGCACCAGTTTTTTGTTGAGCAACTCTAAAATAGTAGCTTGGAGTTTTTTTGGCGTGAGGCTTTCTTGGCGGAGCACCTGCGCCCAACCGTGCCGCGCAAAAATTTCGGCATTTTCAATTTGATCGCCGCGGCTGGCCCATTTGGGAAGTGGAACAAGCAAAAGCGGCTTACCCAAAGCAAGACCCTCAAAAATGCTGCCGCTGCCTGCACGGGTTACAATGACATCCGCGATGGCGTAAACATCAGGGAGTTCTTTATTTAAAAATGAAAAATTTCGATAATGAGATTGCTTCGTCGCTCCGGCTCCTCGCAATGACATAACTGAATTCTCCCCCGTTACATGCACCACCTGCACTTCTTTTAACAACTTCGGTAACGCCTCCAGCACCACCTTATTCAAGCTTCGCGCGCCGCTGGATCCACCCATAATAAGCACCACGGGTTTGTGTGAAGAAAATCCAGTGAGCTTATATCCTTCAGCTTTATCTCCCTTTAAAATCTCGCTGCGAATGGGGTTCCCCACTACTCCTACATTTTTGTACTTCGCAAAAAACGGCCGGCTTTCTTCAAACGAGAGCCAGATTTTTTGGGCAAAGCGACTGGCAATTTTGGTAGAAAGTCCCGGCGTAGAGTCCGACTCATGAAGCCAAATAGGGATTTTTAGAAGCCTTGCCGCCAAAACTACCGGCACACTCACATATCCACCTTTAGAAAAAACCAAATCCGGCTTAAGTCGCTTAAGGATGCGGAAAGACTCAACCACCCCAACGGGAACTTTTAAAACATCAATAATATTTTGGAGCGAAAAATATCGCCGAAGTTTGCCAGTGTGAATTCCGTAAAAAGCAATCCCCTCTTCTTTGGTGATTTTTTCTTCCACCCCATTTTTTTCACCAATATAAAATACATCAATCCCCGAGTCAGATTTTATGATTCTTGACTCATGATTCTTGCTTCTCAACTCGTTAATAACGGCGATGTTGGGCAGCACGTGTCCGCCCGTCCCGCCGCCGGTAAACGCTATTCGCATAATAAGGGGTGGTAGTTTTAGAAATCTGAAGTAAGACTCCAACGCCGGCAAGAGTGGCCAACATGGAGGTGCCGCCATAACTTACAAAAGGCAAAGTGATGCCGGTAACAGGCAGCATACCGGTATTCACGCCAATATTGATGAACGCCTGAATAGTAAGCCACATGGTGACGCCCGTCGCAATGAGCATGGTAAACCGATCAGGGGCAAAGTGTGCAATCATGAGCCCACGATACGCAATAAGGCTGTACGCCAAAACAATGAGCATGATGCGTAAAAAACCGAGCTCTTCAGCAGAGGCCGCAAAAATAAAATCATCCGTGGCTTGCGGAAGCCAGTAGGATTTTTGAATTCCCTGCGTGAGACCTTTGCCAAAAAATCCTCCCGAGCCAACCGCAATTTTAGACTGCTCCGTTTGCCAGCAGTAGTTGCGACGTGCCTCGCCCTCGCGTGGCGTGGGTTGGCAGTTTTCGGTTGTGGGGCTTATAAAAGCGCCGAAGCGATGCCGAAGATAACCCACATTCGGGATAATAAGAAGGGTGACCAAAAATACGGCAAGCAAGCCCAGCGCCAAATGCCGAATGCGTGCACCCGCGGCAAAATAAATCGAAGTGGCAATGGTGGCAAACACCAACGTAGAGCCAAAATCCGGCTGGAGAATAACGGGGAAGATCACCAGCGCCACCACCACGCAGAATGAAAGAAAGCCATTGCGAAAATCGGTAATGTCGCGCGCCTTACGCTCCATCCATGTGGCCAAGTAAAAAATCAAAACGATTTTTGCCATCTCCACCGGCTGAAAAGAGGTGTTGGCAAAAATGAGCCACGCGCGTGCCGTCGTGTTAGCCGTGGAGCCAACAATCAAAACACCCACCAGCATCAAAAGCATAAAGATAAAAAGCGGAACGGCAACTTTTTTCCAAAATTTTAAGGGAATTTTAAAGAAAATATAAAGCGCTAAAAGCCCAACGCCAATACGAATAACGTGACGGCGGAGCAAGAAAAAACAGTCTATGCCATCTTCGCCGCAGCTGGGAAAAAGTATTCCCGCACCCTTGGTGAGCGAAATACTTTTGGGTACTCCAATGCTCGTCATCATAATGATGCTAAAAACGAGCAATACAAAAACGGTGAGAAGCAAAACCATGTCAACGCGGCCAGTGCGAGAATCGGAATACACGGAAGAAGAATAGATGTTTTTAAGAGGTTCCGAAAGTAGCTTGCTTGCCTGCCGGCAGGCAGGTAGCTTGTAGCATAGAAAATGAGCTTTTCAAAAAATATCTTTTGGATGGTGGCTGGCGTCGGACTACTGCTCCTAGATTTATTAAGCAAGTGGCTAGCCCAGGAATATTTCACGGCACCCATTGAAATCTGGCCCGGTGTTTTTAAATTCTCTTTAAGCCACAATACCGGAGTGGCTTTTAGCATTCCGATTCCAAATGCTTTTATGATTTGGCTGGCGCCGCTCTTGCTAGGAATTTTGATCTACTCTATGTCTCGCGTAATTGATTTTAGATACTCTCACGCCAAGCTGTGCCTGATGTTTATAATGGCCGGCGGGCTGGGTAACCTTATAAATCGCCTTTGGACCGGCTCCGTCACTGATTTTTTAGATTTTTCGTTTTGGCCAAGCTTTAACCTAGCGGACTCTTATTTGACACTGGGTGCCTTCCTTTTAATCATATTTTATGGTAAAATAACTCTAAAGAAATCAACTGCCTATGGCTCAAAATAATGAAATTGCAGGGCCTCCCTCGCCTTCCTTCCTCACCCTTGTTTTAAAAACATTTGCAGGACTTGGCGGCGGAATCGCCGGAATGCTCATCCTTCTGCTGATTTTCTTGGGTGCTTCCACCATTTTGCAGTCCGCCATTAACCCGGCGGCACTGGGAGTAGAAGAAGCCGGAAAAAATCCTCTCTTCATCTTTGTTTTCATGGCGATGATCTTTTTGACCTCGCTGGGATCCAACCTCCTCGGCTCACTCTTCTTTAGTTTTGTGGAACATGAAAAATATTCACGGACTTCCACGGCGATGTATCAAATTTTCTTTATTAACTTGGTGATTTTTGCGGTAATGGCGCCGATTTATATTTTGATGGATTCGCGCGGACTGCTGGAGCTTACGGGCTTTTTGGCAGGATTCCATGTGTTACTTACGGCTTTGGCCAGCACGATGATTTTGGAAATTATTGGAAATTTACGGTACGCCTTGGTAGGCGTTTACGGCGTTATTTTTTCTCTGCTGATTTCAACCGGCGTCATTATGACGCTGTATGAATTTTCCGGACGCAATGCGACGATGGTGCTTTTTGCCACGCTGCCTATCATGTGGACGACGCTGGGTTTTGTGACGGTTATTGTGGAGATGTTTTACCGTTGGATGTACACGTTATATGGTTCTGATTTCTTGATGAGCAAAACGGAGTTTGGGAAAGATTACGGCGAGCCGGAAGTGGAAGACGCACCGCCGCCACCGGATGTGACGGGATCGGAGTTTTTGAAGCAGTAGAGGCATCATAAATTTTTCATATCAAAATTACGTGGGGCGTGAAAGCCGATCTGCATAAATGAACATGTCATCTATGGAAAAAATATCTTCCTCAAAATTCAAACGGATTTGGTACAGCATCCCCGTCCTCCTCATTGTGGCAAGCTTTGCGGTTTCTTGGGCTGGCGGGTACTTTGTGAGTGAAGAAAAATTGATGAAAAAAGCCCAGGAAGTTATAGAAAGCGCAGGATACACGGATGTGGAGGTTGTAGAAATTGTAGGGCGTGCAGTAGGACGAACGTGCGGAAAATACGGAGTTGGGAGGCGAAATTATATGCGATGCCCTGTTACCGCAAAGGCATACGGGAGAGATAAAATGGGCGACAAGTTTGAACTTTCGGTTGCATTTTCTATCTGGCACTATGGTTTGGATATTTCCAGGCAATACATTGCTGACCCGGCACCTCCCGCAGACGACGAGGAACAACTTTTACAAGATGTTGGCCAACCGGTGCAGTTGCGCGGTAGAGCACAGGATGTCAAATCCGGGGCAGTGCTTATTACCCGCAGTACACTTCGGGTGTATGTGGATGGCCTTGATTACTGGCCTGACGGTTTTCTTGCCGAAGAAGTGTTGGTAAGCGGGGTTCTTCAGTATCGCGAGTTTATTCCGGGAGAAGAGAAACAGTTTGTGATTGAAAATGCCAAATGGGAGAAGGAGTGATGCACCAATGGTATGACTGATAAACTCGCCATCCTCACGGAGGTTGACGTTGATTTTCTGTGGGACAGTAAGAAAATCTGGGCGTCGCCATTGCCTGTAGAAAGCATGCCGATTGAAAAATTACTTTGGCATTTTGAATATCCGTTTTTGGATAAAGAATGTTCAATTCCCAATTGTTCCAAAAAAGCTGAAGCTATTCATCACACCCAGCGTTTTGCTTTAAGCCATTCGCATGATCCACGTTTTCTTGCTCCTCTCTGTAAAAGCCATCACATTATTGCGCATTCCATAGATCTAAAGTTTCATAAATCCAGGCTTGCGGCCAGTCCATAAATCAAAAGACTTTGCGGCTTGGCCGAGGAACATTTTGTCGCCGATTATGATTTGGCAACCCGCGCGCTTGGCGTCACAGAGGAGTTTGGTGATGCGCGGACGGTAGATGATGTCCATGACGAGAGGACGAGGAAGTTTGTTTTTTGGATAAAGCTCTGTGAGGTACGGCAGCGGAGTTTGCGAGGTTTTTGGCCACATTCCAACGCTCGTCGTATTAATAAGAATATCGCATTTTGCGGGATCAAAATCTTGGAGGTTTCCGAACCGGCAGCCAAAATCCTTGGCGAGTTTTTTGGCGTGAGCCAGCGTGCGATTGAGAATGAGGACGCGGGCGCCGGCGCGTTTGAGACCATAAATTACCGCGCGAGCCGCACCGCCGGCGCCCAAAACTACGGCACGCTTATTCAGCAACCATCGCCGATGCATTTCCTTGCTTCCTGCTGCAGTCTGTTGCGCCCCGCCGCGTACCACTACTTTGCGTCCGGGCGGCTGCTGCATGACTCTTGATTCCTGCTTCTTGATTCCCGTCCGTAACGCCTCCATCGCGCCAAAGCAGTCCGTGTTATGCCCGATCAATTTTCCCCCACGATTCACGATCACATTTACCGCGCCGATTTCGCACGCCTCCTCACTTATCTCATCCAAAAATTTC
>JBBTWV010000021.1:0-9254 GCA_038062615.1 Patescibacteria group bacterium
CCCTCCCGTGAGTCTTGACTTTATTTGGATATTATGATACTGTATGGATCTCTTAACCCCAAACTTTTATGTCATTAGAAAGATTTTCCTCCTATGTCCGAGCCCTTACGGCTGTTGCCGCTCTTGCTCTTCCTATTGCTGGCTGCGGGGAAGAAACGGCCAAAGCAGTCGAAGCCACTTGCCCAGGCACGGTTGATGGCAATAACAACATTGCTCCAGGTCTTGATGAATCAAAGATCTTTTTTGCATTCAACAATCCCCGTCTAGCAATTAGTTTTGCTGCGCCAAATTTTCCTTCTTGTGCCGCTCCATTAACAGTGAGTGCAAATCTTAAAATTACTCGATTGGAACAAGGCGAAGTTGATCCTGCTACAGGCCAACCTACACAATTTGAAGTAGCCGAAGAAGTTGCATTTGGATCACCTGTTATGATTTTTGATTCTCCTGTAGAAGGCACCGAGCAAACTATTGTGATTAACGGGCTTGTTCCTCCACAGACAGCAGATGTAATGGGCTTCATATTAACAGTAAGCGATGCTCAAGAACGCGCGTGGGTCTCTCCACCTCAAATGGTCCAATAATGCTAATAAAAAAATCCCTCCAAATCCTGGAGGGATTTTTTAGTTAAGTTTTTATTTCATGAAATTTCACGTCAATACTATGAGCAATCTCGTGATGAGCCAGGCAAAGCGGTGCAAGATAGCGAACATCATGAGTGCGTGCTAAAGCAAATCGCTGGGTGTGGTGAATGGTTCCCGATGGTTTTTGACAGTATGGTATCGAGCATTTTTCACCAAATTCCTCTATGAGAACATTGCGCGTTTCTACAGGGATATAGCGTGATTTGGCTACGTCAGCCTTAGCTATAATTCGTGCTTTTTCTTGAATAATGCTTTGCTTACGCCTTTCCAGGGCCTCTCGCATGAAAGGATTAATATCAATTCCCTTTCTACGGAGTTCCAATAATTCTTCTTTGATCTCTGCGTCGAGGCCCAGTTCGTCACTCTCGCTACTTGCGTTCTCAAATATTTGTGGCGAATTGGTGTTCACGTGAACAGATTTTGAAACTTTTTCATCCCGGGCCAAAGTTTCCAGCGCTCGACAAGACAATAGTTTCACCTGATTTGCCAAAGCATCCTGATTTTCTGCGGTTGCAATGGAGGCCACTTTTGCCAATTTATTCACGCTCACCTCACCATTTACCAACATTGTTTTCAAAATTGGCATGGCGGAAAATTTTCTCTCAATATTTAAAATTCGTCGCACATGCTCTTCACTCATTCCTGCTAACTTTTTTGCGAACTCAAAAATGGAGCTAAAACCCTTTTTCTCAAATAACCTGCGACGATTTACTTCAGGTAGCAAACCGGCGAATTTTTGCCGCCACCTTCGCGCTTGCTCGCCATATTGCCGACACAACGAGAAAAGTTTTTCGTCGCTCAAATTCTGTAAATCTTCCATCTCCATAATATATGAGTGTATACTCATACAGATTCTCCTCAAACACAACTATTATAAGTAGAAAAGTTATGAAATGTGTATCGTAATATGTTCAAAAACCCCTCAAAAAAAATGAAGAGGAGGATTATTGTTGCGGCGGTAGCGGTGGCTGTTACGGCGCGACCACTGGCACCAACGGGACCACCGGCACCTTCTCAAACTCCACCCTTACCGTCACTTCCCCACTCTGGCCCTTCGTTAATACCACGCCAAGCGGCAAAACCAGTTTTGCTTTTTGCTCTGGCTTCGTCTCAAAATCTTTCAAATCCAACTTCTCGGTCTCAATAACTTCCAACCCATTTATAATTTCGCGATTTCCCGTTACAGAGACCACACCTGGCGTCACTTGGATCTGCTTCACCGTGCCGTTAACAACCGTTCCCGAAACCATCGCCCTCACTCCAACCAGCCGCGAAGTCTCCGCTTCGGAAATATTCACGAGCGCTTCCAGCTCGTGAGGCGTAACTTGGAGGTCTTCCATAACCCCACCCGCGCGATCATAAATAACCAAAGATACCGTCTTGGTGAGGCTGAGTTTTTCACCACCAGTCAGCTCTACTTTGGCTTTAGCACTTCCAATCTTGCTAAGTTTGCTTTGCGCACCCGAAACCGTTACGCGTTCCAGTGAAAGTTTCACCGAATCAATTTTAAATCCTCCCGCAGGCATACCCGTAACCTCCGGCGTCACGTTCACCGATTTTTCCTTCACCGGCTCAAGTTCCACTTCAATTTCAGGAGGTTCTGCCCGTACCACACTTACTTGAGGATTTTTAGAAGTCACCAAAATCGTGAGGCGATGTATGCCAGCGCCCACATTCCGTAAATCAACATAAGCCTCAAAATCATTCGGCGAAAGTGAAGGCACAATGATGGCATCTTGCGTTCGTAAAGTGAGTTTAACGCTGCCGAGCGGACGAGCAAGTGCCAGCTCTGGCGTCTGATTAAACACTTGCACGTTGACCTCTTGAGGCAGACGGAAAAAGGTATTTTCCAAACTCACTACAAAAATCCAAAAGATAGTGGCAAAAAAGAGAGCTATGAATTTGAGATGGAGATTCTTAAACATGTGAGGATGCTTTACGACGTGGAAATTTTACAAAATATTTTTTGGGAGCAAGAATTTCTGTAAGAAGAGCCTGTGCACGCTCTGGGCTTATGTTCTCTTCCATATGGCCACCGGTGACAAAAGAAACCGTTCCGCGCTCCTCAGATACCACAAAGATCTTCGCGTCCGTGGCTTCGCTCAGGCCAATAGCGGACTTATGGCGAGTTCCAAACTTATGCCCATATTCTTTAAAAGAATGCGGCAAGATACATCCCGCCGCCACAATTTGATTTTGATCAATAATTACAGCGCCATCATGCAGAGGACTCGTGTTCGCAAAAAGAGAAAATAAAAGTTCCTTACTAATACGCGCTGAAATTACCACGCCGGTATCAATATATTCTTTAAGACTCACCTCCCCGCGGAACACCACCAGCGCCCCCGTTTTGCGCTTGCCCATGTCAAAACACGCCTCAATAATCTCACTCCGAATAAAATCAATTTCCTTGGCTTCTTTGGCCAGAAAAAATTTAGTTTTGCCGAGTTTTTCCAAGCCGCCGCGGAGTTCCTGCTGAAAAATAATCGGAATCGCCACCAAGATGACGGTTAACAACCGATCCAAAAGCCAGCCGAGCGCCAACAGTTGGAGCCAGCGACTTACCGCAAATACCAACGCCAAAATGATGAGGCCGAAAACGATGTTAATAGCCCTGGATCCGCGAATAATCATGATGAGCCAATAAAAAAGCACGGCCACGAGCAACACGTCCGCTATAATTTGAAAAGTGGAGTATTGCGAGACGTTCAGGTTTTCCAAAACAACACGCCCCGCACCAGAAATGGCACTAATAAAGGCTGCAATAGCTTTGCTGATAACATCCATCGCGGCTTAGCGTACGCCCAAAACTCCCTCCCGGCAATAGGCTATTGTGCAATAAAGTAGACAGATTGGCAAATGAATATGATTTTCAAAGCTGAAGAGAATTGCTATACTTAGGAGAAGTTTCGAGGCGGATACAAGTTGACATTTAAGGCGATATATTATGAAGTAATATAGCCGTGAACGAAGCAATACCGAGCGCGCGTAGCCTTTTTTGCCATGGGTCTCGTGGGTTCCCATGGTAAAAAAGGCGAGCTATTGCGAGGCATTGCGAAGTGAACAACATTGAGCGGAAGGGGATTTCCTAAGGGGTAAATCCACAGGAGATATAAAGCGGATTTACAGGTGTCCCCTTAGGTCACTTTAGGTATAATAGCGCGGATGAGTATAGAAATTTACACGGATGGAAGCTCCATGGGGAACCCCGGCCCTGGTGGTTTTTGCGCAATCGTAAAAAATGACGGCGCCACGACTATAGTAAAGGGAGGCGAACCCTATACCACCAATAACCGGATGGAAATGGCGGCCATCATTGCGGGGCTTTACTGGGTAACCAAAAATCTTCCAGATAAAAAAACCTGCGCTGTGTATTCGGACTCCAACCTCATTATTCAAAGCCTCAAACAAGGTTGGAAGCGAAAGAAAAATTTAGATTTATGGGAGAAATTAGACACCGTGCGATATCAGTTTGAAAAAATATCTTGGAACTGGATTCGTGGGCACGCCGGACACAGAGAAAATACCCAGGCTGATAAGGTGGCCCAAGCTGAGGCAACCAAACAAAAAAAGAAGAAATAAGATCCTTTAAAATCGCGCAGCCACAAAGCAATGCAACGATTTTTAAACCCCAAAAGCTTCTTTAAGCTTATCCTTAAGCGCGTCCTTGCTCTGAAATCCAACAAGCTGGCCAACCAGTTCCCCATCCTTCAAAAATACAATGGTTGGAATACCGCTGACCCCAAAACTGCCAGGCGTTTCTGGGTTATCATCAACATTCATAGAGCCCATCCTTACCTTGCCTTCATATTCTTTGGCTACCTCTTCATAAAGCGGTGCCATCATCTTGCAAGGCCCGCACCAGTCGGCAAAAAAATCCACTACCGCAAAGCCCTTGCTGGTGTCAGTTTTAAAATTTTGGTCCGTAAAAGTTTGCGCCATACATCCGCGATAGTATCAACTCAAATAAAATGTAGCAACGAAATTTACATGTAAAATACAAAAGTATGAAAAAAACTTTGGCGACTTTGTTACTGATCTGTTTTTGGCTGCAGCCCCTTCAAATAGGGCAGGCTAACAACGAAGAAACGGCCACTAAACAAGGTGGTGATTTTACGGGACTCATCTTTTCCTGGGAGGAAGATCCAACCAACACCGGCCAAATTTTTCTACGAACGCTGGAAAAAAATAACAGACAGTGGACCAAGTGGTATTCCATAGAAGCCGACGGTGACAGCGATGAAAAAGATGGGGCAAGTTCAGAAAACGCAATGAAGGAAGCTCTTTTTTCTACAAATATAAGCTCTCAATTTGAATATTTTGTAACGCAACAAAATGGCACACCTAGAATCTCAAATATCAAAATTGAAAAAATACTTTCGCAAAATACTGGCCAGCAGGCACTTGTAGCAAGCCTTAATATTCCGCTTAAGAATCACATTATTTCGCGCTCACAGTGGGGATCCAATGAAGAGCTCACCTATATAAGCGAGAACAGCGAAAATTCAAACCACAACGGAGAATTTTCAGATTCAGCAGAAAGAAGTGAGGTAAAAGAACAAGATCCGGAAATCAAAAAAGTAGTGACTCACGACTCCAGCGGACGTGAATACACGTGGCCGCTGCAATATACCAAGGACATCAAATTTATTGTCGTTCATCACACGGCATCGGTGGCTAATTTAGAAAATCCCAAGACTGCAATCCAAAATATTCAGTATTACCATGCGGTAAAACGCGGCTGGGGCGACATTGGCTATAACTATCTTATTGATACTGACGGAAAAATTTATGAAGGGAGAAAAGGCGGAGAAGGAGTCATCTCTGGCCATGCAAAACCCATTAATAAAGCATCCATTGGCATCACAGTGCTTGGAGACTATGAGAATAACGAAGTGCCTGCCAAAATACTGGCAAGTTTAGCCGGACTCATTCGTGAAAAAGCAAAACTCCACTCCATTGATTTGGATGGAAAGACGCTCTACAAAGACACCGTTTATAACAATATTCAAGGCCACTACGAAAACACCGCCACCAGCTGCCCTGGCCAGTACATGGTAAAAAAATTAAAGGCGCTCAAATGGCTTTCAAATGTTGCTGGGCGCAAAGAGCCAAAGCCTGATGCGTCAGCACGGTATGCCTTTAGCGATTTTGAAAAAAGAGAAATCGTGACGACGCTGCCTAATACTGAGAAGAATTTTACGATCCGGCTCAAAAATACCGGAAAAGCTCAGTGGAGCTCTAAAACATTTTTGGAGCTCACCCCTTCAGTGGATGTACCTTCTAATGCGCTCAAACTCCCTAAAATTCTTGCCACGTTAGAGTCACCAAAAGTTGTCCAGGGGAATATTGGCGTGTTTAAGGGCACCATTCCAGCGAGTTTAAATGGTGGACTCTATGTTCCCGAGGCACAGCTTGTTATTAATGGGAGCGTCCGCGTCAAAACTTCGATTCCTATTCCTCTGCTGGTGCAAACTCCAGTAGCCAGTTATGAGATTGTGGGACGAAATGATCCGCCCGCCCTGCTTAAGCCGGGGAAAAAAGCACAAGCTTGGATTCAGCTCAAAAATACCGGCAATATAACTTGGAAGCGCACCGGAAAAAATCGAGTTATGTTGGGAACAAGCCATCCGCAAGATAGAGCAAGTTCATTCTTTAAGAATAAGTATCGCGTTGCCCAGCTTAAGGAAAAAGAGGTAAAGCCGGGCCAAACCGGGACATTTGTCTTGAATATTATGGCTCCCAAGAGCCCAGGAACTTACCTGGAATATTTTCAGCCGGTGATGGAAAAAGTGATGTGGATGAAAGATACTGGCATGCATTTCACAATGACCGTAGAGGGAGTGGAAAAACCGCTGCGGGTGGCGCTCAGTTTTAGCGGAAAAAATCCGCAAATTAAAAGCGAAGATGGGATGAAGGCTTACGGCGGCGGAAAACTCCTCCACGAATTTGGCAAAAATGAACTGGTAACGGTGGCGAGTCTTAAAAAAGGCGGGTACCGCATACGCACCAAAACAGAGCACTGGGATACAACGTCTCCCCCGCGATTTGAACCACTCGGGAATAAAATTTTAACGCTGGCTAATTATGAAAATCACCCGGCATGGAATACGGCTCTTAATGACAACACCTATCGTGGCATTCTTGAAGTTCAAAAAATTGATGGCGGACTGCGGGTCATTAGTGAGTTGCCGCTGGAAGATTATCTCAAAGGTCTTGGGGAAGTTTCTAACGGTGATCCTAAGGAAAAAATAAAGACGATTATTATTATGGCACGCAGTTATGCCAAATATTATCGGGATTTAAAGCGAAAGTTTCCGGGTAAGCCATACGATTTGGATGACGACCCGGATCATACCCAAAAATATATTGGATACTCCCTGGAAGCGCGTTCGCCCAATATTACAGCGGCAGTACAAGAAACCACCGGGCAGATTGTGAAATATCAAGGCAAGCCTATTTTGACGCCGTACTTTAGCCAGAGCGATGGCCGAACCAGGAGTGCCGAGGAAGTGTGGGGTTGGAAAGATACACCTTACTTAATAAGTGTGCCGGATGAGTTTTGCATGGAGAAAAAGCTCAAAGGCCATGGGGTTGGCCTTTCTGGCTGCGGCGCCACCGAACTGGCTAATCAAGGCAAAACGGCTACGGAGATTATCCAGTATTATTTGAAAGGTGTTGAAATTTCAGGTTAAAAATGTTATTATTAACGGATGTCTCTGAAGCCCATCCCAGTTGAGCCGCACTCCCCTGCTTCTCCCAACCAGAGAAAGAAACAAAAATATTTTAATCCTGGGCATAAAATTAAAAATAACGGGGAACAGAAGGAAGGATCACTTAAGGGCATCTGCTTGCGGCTTATTCACTTTGTGAATCGCGGAAGCCGCTTTACCTATGAGCAGATAGACGAGCTCATCATGTCCATGCAAAAGAGCATTCTGAACCTGCAAAAGCTAAGGCAAAAAACGTTAAAGAAAAAGAAAAAATAGAAGTCAGGAACTTAGAACTTATCCATAAATATGATGCGTCGCCACCTTTACAAATCATTGAATTCGGCCCCCCCCCAGAGGACCGGAAAAAATCCGCGGTCCGCCGCTTCCAATGACATTGCGAGCGTAGCACCCGCCTGCCGGAAGACAGGCAACAATCTATCTACCGTGCGTAGATGGCTTCGTTGCCTTGATCCTCGCCGTGACCATTCCGTGGTGTCTCTCATCATTGCGATGCTATTTGCCACAGCATTTATGCTCCTGCTCGCGGGCATGGCGCAGTCTCAGCTGGCCGTGATTCGCAATATTGCCAATCGCGAGAACGCCGATAAAACTCGCGCTCTCATTGAGTCGGTTGAGGAGCTGGCTTCGTATGCGGCTTCTAAGCACTTCAGCGGCTGGAACTCCACGGCGGAGTCTGTGGCGGAGCTTGAACAAGAGGCTTGGGAAAGTGCGCGCGAAATGGGATACACGTCCTGCGATACCACTAACGCCGCAAACGGCACCAAGCCCTGCGCGGGATTTTCGGTGCAAGGAAGAGGAGACGCCGGCACGAGAATTAATTTTAATGGAACTCAGTATTATTCCGTTCCCACGCCGGACTATGACGGCAGCAAGTTGATTGGGACCGGTTCGGCCGCAAAAGCCGACAGCCAGGGGCTTTCTGCGTGCGACCCAGCGACATACAAAGACGGCACCCAAGCCAACGACCCGTGTTTTTGGGATAGGCTCAACGTTGGGCAGACCGTGGAAATTCCTTTGTATTATGAGGACGCCAGTGGTGTGGTGCAGAATATTAATTTGGCCACGAGCACGTTTAAGTTGCGCGTGCGCACGCCGTGCGATAACGCTGGGTATGAAGAAGTTGCGGGGTGCAGGAGGGTGGAGTTGTTTCCGCGGGTGAGTACCACAACAGACTCATATCGAAATGTTAAAAAAGACAAGGTTCTCATTCAGTGGATGATTACGGGGGAGGATAAGACGCTGTTGGCGAGTGATGCGGAGACTGGAGGTGTTCGGGACGATCGTCTCTTTAAAAATAATACGGAACTTTCGGCGGGTAGAATCAATGATGCCATGAGCCCAAATGATGGAAGGTATTTATCTGATTTTCTTGTTCTCCAAGAAGATCACAAAGGAACCCAACTTGCAGGATCTGAAAAAGAAGAGCCTTTGATCAAAGCTTTTAACTCCCCCAATTCCACCCTTCGCCTCAGTCTCGTCGGCCAACCCCGCCGCAATGTATATGACTCCACGCAATATAATCCGGAGCGGCATGCCAATGACCGTGCTTTTGACATTCCATACCTAGAGTATCAACTGTTGGTTATCTGCAATACCTCCGGCTGTGCTCCATCTGATTCCAAAGCCATTCTCTCAGGTTGGGTACAGATTGGTGGTTTTAGTAAGAGTTTTGTAAAATACCGGCGCAAAGAACCCTCCTTCGGCGGCTTCGTCTTCGAGAACTTCTGATTGTCATTGCGAGGCCCACAGGCCGAAGCAATCTACATCAGGTTGGCTAGATTGCTTCGCTCCGCTCGCAATGACAATTTGGCCTCGCAATGACAAGCCTTTTTGCAATCATTTTTGCTTGACTTTTCAGGTTGTTTTGAGATAATGCAGG
>JBBTWV010000022.1:0-20241 GCA_038062615.1 Patescibacteria group bacterium
GAGTTGGCCAAACAGCTATATGAGGTTCACCGACGGATTCGCGAGTACGAAAACGTGCGCCGCGGGTTATTCGGGAAATTTCCACATCGAACTTTCCTTCGGGCTCTCGTGTGCACATTCGGACACCTCTTTGCACTGCATCGCGCAATTTTATGGGAGGAGAAGATCTCAACTAAAGACTGTCATTGTCTTCAGCATAATCTACTCTCAAAGGGCGGACCTGGCCTGCATTCACACCTGTTGCACTACCTCTCATTTCTTCTGGCATAGGTTCGCACAGCCGTAATTCAGCCATAAAGGAATCTTATAATAAGGCCGCATTCTATCATGAATCAGCGCTGAGGCAACCTGCCCATCGCGAGTTTTGGCTTAGGGCCATGTGATATGATGAGTATCATGAAATCATATGTGTGTTTTTCGGTGGAGTGTCTTCAAGATGCAGGGTACAAAATTACCGAGTCACGGCAGACGATTCTGGAATTTCTATCAAAAAGCCAGAAGGCGCTTTCTCCTTATGAAATACAGGATCTTCTCAAGCGCCGGGGCATTAAAGCCGACGTCGTCACCATTTATCGAGTTTTAGAATTATTTGAAAAACTCAATCTGGTGCACAAAATTTTGGCGGTAAATGGTTATGTTCGTTGCCATACCGAGCAGATAAAAAAACCGCAGGCGTGTCACCACTACCTCGTGTGCAAAAACTGCCAAAGTGTAGAAGAAGTGGAAGGTGAAAACCTCGCACCGCTGGAAAAAAAGATCGTCAAAAATTATTGCTTTGATATCGCCTCTCATTATTTGGAGTTCACCGGGCTGTGCGCCAAATGCCGCAAATCAAAAAAATAATTCCTGCTATAGACATCAAGAAGCCTCCCACTAAATTTGGCAAATTTGGGAGGCGGCGGGTGAAGGTACAAGTACGAGCTTGATGTCCGTCTTCTTGGCAGGCCTCCTCATTTAACCTGTTGAGATAAGGGGCTTGACAAATTACAAGAATGACTATAGAATCTCGTCCTGTGTAATCACTTATAACTCATGACTTATGTTTGAAACAGACGAAACTACAGCATTGGATTCTCCTCTCGGAACCAGCGAAAGAACGACATGGCCAGCTCCTTTAAGTGCCGTCACCATGGCAAAATTTACCTTAGAAGGATTTCGTGGCGTCCCCACAGACCCTGAGACAGGAGAAACAAGAAACGCCCGAGAAGTAAAAGGTTCTCAAAATCAAATTGTTGATATGGTGAGCGATACTTTAAGTGGATTGGGATTCAAAATCACCATAAACATAAGAGAAGGAAGAATAACGGCAAAATCCCAAGCACCTCTTGATGAAGCGACGGCTCACCTTGTTACTGCTACCATTTCAGCCCTACGGATAAATCATCCTGGACTTAAAGCGCAGTCTGTGAGCAAGAGCCGTTTTAATTTTGCTTAATATTTCTTAAGATTCAATTTATATGTTTAATGGAGATTCAGAATTTGATACACGTTCCCGAGATGATGAACAAGGTCGTGGACCCGTTTTGCCAATCGAAGCCACCGACGCGGTAGTAATAGATGCCACTTTCCCTCGGATTCCTTCCACGCCCGTTGATGAAGGTGCGGTGCGCATTGCTTTAGGCGGAGTTAATCCAGAATTACTCCGCGGCCAAATGGGTACGATGCTTCGCACAACTTTTCGTGCGCTCGGATTCAGCGGTATTACTATGAGAAGCCAACAAGGGAAACTCGTCTTAAGTGCTGATGAGCCGCTTAATGGAGCTACAAGCGAAATTGTCCAAGATGCCATTGCCAGTCTTCGGAGTAACAGTCCTGAACTTAGCGTACAGGTTGGATACCAAGGTGAGACATCTACGGACGAGGCTGCTGCTGCGTAGAGCAGTGAATCGTCCCCAGGCCCCAGACTAAATCCACACAATCAATGGCCACTATTTTGTGTCCAGGAAAAAGCTCTCCTAAAATTTGGAGGGCTTTTTTATCGCGTGAGCAGTTAAAAGTTGGCACCAGCACGGCCTTATTGGCAATGTAAAAATTGATGTAACTGGCGGGCAGGCGCTGGCCGTTGTATACCACCGGCTCCGGCATAGGGAGCTCCATAATGCGAAATGCCTTGCCGTCTTGATCCTTCATTTTTTTCAAGTCCTCAAAATTCTTTTTCAAAATTTCGTAATTTTCATCTTTGGGATCTTCTTCCACCGCACACACCACCGTCTGTGCATCCGTGAAACGCGCAATATCATCAATATGGCCGTCCGTGTCATCGCCAATAATCCCCTCCTTAAGCCATAAAATGTTGGTGGCACCCAAATAGTCATGCAGATATTTGGCGACTTCCTGGCGCGATAAGTGCGGATTGCGATTCTTGTTTAAGAGGCACTGCTCCGTGGTAAGGAGCGTGCCTTTTCCATTTACTTCAATGGAGCCGCCCTCCATAACAATGCCAGGTTCAACAATCGGCAGTTTGAAAATTTTAGCGATTTCTTGCGGCACGCGATCGTCTTTGTCCCATGGCGGATACTTGCCGCCCCATGTGTTAAAAATCCAGTCGGTCATAACAAGTTTTTTCTTAGCATCGCGCACAAAAATAGGACCATGATCACGCGCCCAGGATGCATCCGTAGGGATATGAAAATATTGGATCTGGCCCACGTTATTGCCAATGCATTTTTTGGCAGACTCCTCCATTTTTGCATCATTCACGCAGATAAAAACCTTCTCGCCGGCTGCAACCAGCGCACGCGCTATTTTCGCAAAAACTTCGGGGATTGGCTCAAACTTGCCAGGCCAATGTTCCTTATTATGGGGCCAAGAAAGCCACGTGCCTTCGTGCGGCTCCCACTCGGCGGGCATACGGTATGTCATAAATAATGTATTAGCATTCTTCTACCTTCACGCACCGTTCATCCAAAAACGGCCATTCTTTGCGCATATTTTCAATAACTTCCAAGTCGCACTTCACTACGAGATTTTCTTCTTTATCACTGGACGCCTTAGCAAGCACACGACCGTACGGATCGCTTACAAATGAAGTTCCCCAAAAATTAATGTCGGACTCTTGCCCAGCGCGATTCACGGCGCAGACAAAAACATTGTTGGCAATGCTGTGGCTTCTTTGAATAATTTGCCAGGCTTCGTGCTCGGCTTTATTTAAATCTGCGCGATCCATTTTAGGCCAGCCAATAGCCGTTGGGTAAAATAAAATTTGTGCGCCTTTGGATGCGGCTATGCGTGCGCCTTCTGGGAACCACTGGTCATAACAAATCAACGTGCCAATTTTTCCGTAAGGTGTGTCAAAGACAGGAAATCCTCCGTCTCCTTTTTCAAAATAATAATTCTCTTCATACAAACCCGGCGGCAATGAAGGAATGTGCATTTTATGATAAATGCCGATGGTCTCGCCCTTCGTCCCTAGAACAACAATGCTATTAAAGTAGCGGCCTTCTTTGGTTTTTTCAAAAATGGGACATAAAATTACGGTTTTGGTTTCTTTGGCGACTTTGCTTAGAGCGTCGGTAGTTTTGCCTGGAACTGATTCCGCTAATTTAAAAAACTTATCGCCTCTGCCTTGGCAAAAATACGGCGCATTAAATAATTCTGGCAGGCAGATAATATTGGCGCCTTTGGCCGCTACGTCACGGCAAGCTGCGACCGCTTTCTCCAGCATCTTTTCTTCACTGCCTTCAAAGCGCATTTGAATGAGACCGAGATGAATGATTTTTGCAGTCATAATCTTTATTTATTGTTGCGCCCTTTGGGCGCATTACTTGCTTAGCCTCGCTGAGGCTCGGCCTGACTGTAACAAAAATGGAGAGCTTTCCGAAATAGAAATTGAGAGATATGATAGAGCAAACTTATCTCTATGAGCCAATCAAAACTTTCAAAACTTTCTCCGGGTTTGCGCAAGTTCATTATTCCTGGCAGCGGCGCGGGTGTGACAGCGAGCGGCACGCTCAGTTCGTACGTTAAAAAAAGCAAAAGTCCTGTATCTGCTTTTGCGGAGCGAACGCTGAACCATTGTAACGGCGGTTCCACCCTGCAAGCGGCTTTATGGCTTAAAGAACATCTCAAAAACGGCGGAAAAATTGTGGTGACGATTGCCGGTGCGCTGAGTTCTTTTCAGGTCGGCGTTATGCTGGCGGAGCTCATCCGCCAAGGGAAAGTGCACCTTGTTTCCGCCACGGCGGCCAATCATGAAGAGTCTTATTATAGGTACGTTGCGCATTCTCATTATGCGTATATTCCGCGCTATACCGAGCTCACGCCGGAGCAAGAAGCCGAGCTGCGCGACAGCGGCCTGCGCCGAATTACTGACACTTTTTTGCCGGAAGATGAGAGTGTGCGCATTATGGAACCGCATCTTTTAAAAATGTGGAAGGATGCGCAAAAAAAGGGCGAGCGATATTTTCCGCATGAGTACTTCCGGCGCTTATTTGCAGAGGGACTTATAAAACCGGATGAAGGAGCCAACCCAGAAGACTGTTGGGCGTACGCCGCTTACCAAAAAAATGTGCCGATTGTGATTCCAGGGTTTGAAGATTCTACGATGGGAAATATTTTTGCGAGCTACACGTACAGCGGCAAGCATCGTCCGAATAAGAGCGTGGTGCTGAATCCAAATATTATGAAGACGGGTTTGGAATATTTTACCTGGCTCTATGACTGGTACATGGAAGCGTCAAAAGACAGTCCACTGGCTTTTTTGCAGCTTGGCGGCGGCATTGCTGCCGACTTCCCTATTTGCGTGGTTCCTTCGATTAAACACGATCTTCAAATGCATGGAAAAGTGCGAGACTGGGCTGGATTCATTGAGATTGGTTCTTCGCCCATGTCTTATGGTTCTTATTCCGGCGCTGGGGGTAAAGAAAAAATAACGTGGGATAAACTTTCGCCCACGAGCTATTACCAAATTATTCAGAGCGACGCGACTGTGGTTTTCCCTTGGATTGCCGCTATTCTCCTCGACCTCTAAAGGACATCAAAACTTTTAATTTTTAACTTTTTATTCCTATGCAAGATACATGGCAAAAATACACCGCCGAGGCACTTGCTACATTCATCTTCGTATTCGCCGCAGCGGGATCGGTTTTGGCTAATTACCAAACCGGAGGATCTTTGGGAACACTTGGCGTCGCATTGGTTCATGGACTGGCTTTGGCGGCCATGATTTATGCCGTCTGGCATATTTCCGGAGCTCATTTAAACCCGGCCGTAACCATTGCTCTCTGGGCAACCGGACATATTAAAACGGTTACAGGAATCGGATACATTTTGGCTCAACTCGTCGGTTCCGTGGTAGCGGCGCTGTTTATCAAGATTATTTTTACGGGTGTTTCTCCGCAATATTTTTTGGGCACAACGGCGCTGGGCACCGGCGTTACCACCGGCATGGGTATTTTGGTAGAAGCTCTGCTCACGTTCTTTTTGGTATGGACCGTATTTGCAACCATGGTTGATAAACGCGGAAATCACATGCTTGGCGGACTCTGCGTCGGGCTTATAATGGCCGTTGCCGTAATGATCGGCGGACACATCACCATGGGTGCGCTTAACCCGGCCAGGTGGTTTGGCCTCGCCCTGGTAAGTTCGCATTGGATAAATAGCTGGGTATACTTGGCAGGCCCCGTCATTGGCGGACTTGTTGCGGGATTTGTGTATCACTTTGGATTCATGAAAAAACACGGCGGATAAGTCCTTATCCTTCGCCCCTAAAGCCCCTCCGTCCAATCGAGGGGCTTTTTAAATACTTGCGAACAGGCGTTTTCTCTACTACATTAAGCCACTATGTCACTCAAAGTTGAACAGATGGCCGAGCGTTTTGGATACCTCTTTGGGGATGACGCTCAGCCAGACAGTATTGAAGAAATGCTCGATGCGCGAAGCGACGAAAATTATTACGCTCGGCTCTTAGAAAGAATTCACCCAGATAATGTTCTGGATCCAAAAACGGCAATGAAAGTGGCAAAAGATCTTCGCGGTATAACCCGAAGTAGCCGCGAACAAACTCACCGCAATCCTCGGGGTTTTTATCGCCGCATGATGGCAGCGCTTCCAGGGAATGGTGGTGTTCATGCCCTACAAAAACTTATCGCTCAGCGTTATGGCGCCGGTTTTTTAGCGAGCCTTAAAATGTTCATGAACTTTGGGGTTCTCAAAGATCTCGATTCAGATTTTAGGACCGGTGAACTGGATGAAAAAAGTGACACCCGCCTTGAGTTGCAAACAACAAAAAGACAAATCTATAGTGCGCTGGATTTTCCTGAGGAAGTTTATGCAACTGATGGAGGAATGCCAGATCGAAGGTCCGACCGAAAAATGCTGCGCGAGTGGATGCAAGCCTCATTACCAGAAGAAATGAGCGGCACTCTTATGCCCAACAAAGAAGCTCTTCTTCCATTTATGGCCGCCGCTTTTCCGCAAGAAGTTCGTCAGGCTTTTTTACACGCTATGGATATTATTGAGGGCGACATCACGCAGCAAGCCGACGGTGATGATTTAGAATTCTTTGCGCAGTTACGAAAAATTCCCTGGAAGTTGCGCGAGTTTTCCTATTGGTTGAAATATTTTGATAATTGCGAAAAAATTATTCAGGAACGCCGCAAGGAAAATAACGATATGGAGCTCCTGGCACCCGAAATCTCAGAAAGACAGGTCTTGGTACCCGCTGGCCACAGGCTTTGCGATCCAGTTATGGAAAAGCTCATTCGCTTGGCTTCTGAGAATGATACGGAGAGTATTCTTGAAGCGATAAGGCGAAAATGCTCTGGAAAGTTGCCGCCTATTGCCGAAAGCACCAGCGCAAGAGGTGAAGCGTATTTCGCGGATAATATCATGCAGTATCATGAGAATGAAGCGCCCCTTTTAAGAAAAATTGCCCTCATGGTATTACTCATGGACAAAGGCTTAAGAAACTTTATGCGGAGAAACCCCGGTGCCACAAAATATGGCGCTTTTTATAGCGTGGCCGGGAGCGATGTTCGCACGTATCATTTTTCTGACGGCCAAACGAGGAATACTTTAGCTACAATCCACACAGATCAACCCGGCGCAACGATCATTACCCCCGGAATTATTTTCACAATTAGCGGACACTACCATCACCAACGTCGTCACGATGAAAGAGAAACAAAGGCACCATAAATATACTTTAGGGAACCTCTGAAAAACAGATTTTCGTAGCGAACTTTGCAAATTTATAGCGAAAACTTTGAACGGCGAGGAAGCCGTATCAGGTCAGATACGGCGACGAGCTGTGAACAGTTTGCAGCAGAAATTTGCAAAGTGTAGCCGGAAAGATGTTTTTCAGAGGTTCCTTGGGCCTCTCTATGGCTTTTTTATGCCATTTTGGTAGTATTTGCCACCGATGGAAGGGAAGGGAAAACCGCTTGCAACGAAGACGATAGCAAAGAATAAGAAAGCCTACTTTGATTACGAGATTCTTGAGAAATATGTAACGGGAATCGTACTCACAGGTGCCGAGGTGAAGGCGATAAAAGGCGGGCATGTCCAAATGAAAGGGAGTTTTGCGGTCATAGACCGCGGACGAGTGATGGTAGAAAATATGCACGTCTCGCCGTATCAATATAGTATTGCGGCAGGATACGACCCTCTGCGGCGCCGCGAACTGCTCCTCAGGAAAAAAGAAATTGAGTATCTCGCCGGACAGTCGTCCCAAAAAGGATTCACCCTCGTGCCACTGGAAATCTTCCTCAAAAAAGGACTCATAAAAGTTTTGCTGGGGATATGCCGAGGTAAACAAGCCCACGATAAACGGCAAGTTCTCAAAGGACGCGCCATGGAGCGCGAGATCGCCCAGGGTCTTAAAAAATTCACTCACTAGGCGAGCCGTCGAGGCGAAGCTAAGACAATAAGGCGTCCGAAGGACGCAACACTAGGCCGAGCTGTATATTATGGCCCAATCTAAGCAACAAACTTCTATCTTTACCGCTATGGAGAACGTACCTCAAAATAATCCGACGGCCAGGCCGAGCCACAGCGATGATGCTAAGGCATCAAACCGAGCAAGCGGCGAGGAGGCTAAGCAAATAGAGCGTCCGAAGGACGCACTTACTGCAGCTCCCATGGCTGAACAGAAACCGGCGCAGGTCATGAATCCCGCTCCTGCACCTCCAAAACCGGCGGCCAGCAATCCGGTAAAGAGCCATCCGCGAACATCCTCGCTCGACGAAATTTACGACCGCTTAGTAAAAGGCGTGCGTGATTTTTTCCAAAAAAATAATTTAAAGCGCGGCGTTTTAGGACTTTCCGGCGGCGTGGATTCTGCCCTCACCCTCAAAATTGCCGTTGATGCTTTGGGCGGTGACAACATTACAGCGCTCTTAATGCCGGAGCTTGGGCTCACCAAACAAGAAAATATTGATCACTCCAAACTCCTCTGTCAGTTCTTAAACGTGAACTGTTTTTATCAGCCCATAAACAGTTTTTTGTCTGATTTTACCGCGCTCCCCTGGCGGCCAACTCCACATGCGCACATGAATACCAAGGCACGCATTCGCTCGGTGATTCTTTATAATTTTGCGAATTCAGAAAATGCCATTGTGCTTGGTACTTCCAATAAAAGTGAACTTCTATTGGGATACGGAACCAAGTATGGCGACCTCGCTGCGGACTTAGAAGTTATCGGTGACCTTTTAAAAACAGAGGTCATTAAGCTGGCCGATCACATTGGCTTGCCGCTGGAAATTGTAAACAAGACGCCTTCCGCAGAACTGGCACCCGGGCAGACGGATGAAGAAGAAATCGGCGCGACGTATAGCGATTTGGACAAAGTCTTGGCAAAAGTGCTCATGAACTATAGCGGGCAACAATGTATTGAACATGGTCTTCCATCGGCTCTCGTGCAGTTGGTTTATCAACGAGTCAAACAGAATCGGCACAAATGCGAATTACCATTCATCATTCATGCATAACATTTCCTCATCCAAAATCTCACTCGTTTCCCTTGTTACAAGTATTGGCCTCATCCTTTTCTTTGCTCATGGATACTACGCATATCACAAATATCAGGCATCTCTGCCTCCACAGTTAGAATCCACTCTCTTTAAACGGATGGGAGGATTCTATGACAGCGTAGGTGCCCCGGTTAAAGTTGGGAATTCCGTCGTCTTTGCGGCCCATAAAAATGGAGAGTCATTTTTTGTGAGAGATGGGAAAGAAGACAAAGAAACATACGACGGGATTGGCGACTTTGAAGTATTGCAAAATGAACTGGCATTTGTTGAAGTAGAAAAAAATGGATCAATGGCAGTGCATTACAAAGGCAAAAAATTTAGCTCTCTTTCAGGAGATCATTCGCCTGATATTATTCGATCCGAAAAAGAACCAGGACGACTCATCTTCTTTGAATATAATCCCAAGCCAAATGACCCACGACGCGGATGCTGTTCTGATGATCCTTACTATGCTGTTTTTGATGGAGTGAAACGAGTTCCTTTTGAGCAAAAATATTACGAAATGCCCTCTTATAACATTCTTAACCTTCCAGGGGTGGAAATTTTTAAGAATCGCACTATTATTGGCAATAAAGATGCCGTTGTTGAAAATAATTTTGGTTTTTCTGTAACCTATGACGGGAAACAAGTTTTGACGCCCGATGGACAATCGGTATTTGGATCATGGGGAGGATTTTCAGAAATCGCCGGAAAATTAGCGTTTACAGCTGGTGCCAATATGCGCTATGGCCCAAATGATGGAACAGATAGCGATCTCTGGGCTGTATACATGGAGCCTTAAATCGCCCCTCATATAAAGGAATCTAAAATATGGCATCCTCATTTCCTGCGCTCTTCATCGGTCGCTTTCAGCCATTTCATCTTGGTCACGTGGATGTGGTAAAGCAAATTTTAGTGAAGCATGAAGCCGTGATTATCGGCATTGGGAGCTCGCAGTATTCCGGCTTGCCGCAAAATCCTTTTTCGGCAGGGCTGCGCCGGCAAATGATTGAAAAGAGTTTAAAAGAAGCCGACGTGCCACCTGAACGATTCTCTATTTTTGATGTTCCCGACATTCATAATAATGAGACTTGGATTTCTCACCTTGAAAAATTATTGCCGCCGTTTGGTGCCGTGTGGAGCGGCACATCACTCGTTCAAAAGCTCTTTCAAAAAGACGGGAAACACCCTATTATACAGCCAAAATTCAACTTTGATATTTCCGGAACAAACATACGCGATTTGATGCAAAAAAATGACCCGTCCTGGCTACGCACAGTGCCGGTGGCGGTAGCTCGACTTATTAAAATTTAAAATTCCTATGGATATTAATCCTCTCATCTTCCGAGCTTACGACATCCGCGGCATTGCCATGGCGGAAGACGGCGAAATTCCCGATCTCACCGCCGAAACCATGTATGCGCTGGGCCAAGGCATCGGCACCTACGTGCAATCAAAATATGGAAAACGCATCGTGTGCGGCAAAGACAATCGTCTCACCAGTGACGAACTTCAAGAAGCTTTTTTGTCGGGTCTGCTCACCACCGGCTGCATCATCACCAACATTGGATACGCCAGCTCTCCCATGCTTTATTTTGCCTCATGCGTGTACGACGTGGATGCCGGCGTGAACATTACGGCAAGCCATAATCCCAAGCAGTACAATGGCGTAAAACTCGTCGCAAAAAATGCTCACAGCATTTGCGGAGATGAGCTCCAGGTCATCCTCAAAATTATTCAGGATGAAACTTTTGTGGAAGGAAAAGGTGAGATTGTGATGAAGGATATTTTTCCTGATTATTTAGCGGAAATTAAAAAAAATGTGACAATGAGCCGTTCGCTGAAGGTGGTGATTGATGCTGGCAATGGCATTACCGGCATGTTTGCGCCGCAAATTTTCCGCGAGCTGGGATGTGAGGTTGTTGAACAGCACTGCGAGTTAGACGGGAATTTTCCTAATCATGAAGCCAATCCAGAGTCAGCCAAAAATATGGAAGATGTTACGGAACGAGTAAAAAAAGAGAAGGCGGATTTGGGAGTGGCATTTGATGGCGATGGGGATCGCGTGGGAATTGTGGATGAGAACGGACAGCACTACCATGCGGATTTTCTGCTGATTCCACTCTCGCGAGACTTGCTCACGCGGCATCCAGGTTCAAGCGTTATTTTTGATATCAAGTCCTCAAAAGTGGTGGAAGATGACATTCGCGCACATGGTGGAAAACCGATTCGTTATAAGACCGGCCACTCTTTTATTGAGACGAAAATGAAGGAAACCAAGGCACTTTTAGGCGGCGAAACCAGCGGCCACATTTTTTTTGCAGAGCGTTGGTTCGGCTTTGATGATGGCATGTATGCCGGCGCTCGCATCGTTGAATTATTGAGCAAAGGTTCGGAACCGTTTTCAAAATTTTTCCAGGATGTGCCAAAAGTTTTTACCACACCGGAGTTAAAAGCTCCTTGCTCTGATAACGCCAAATTCCGCGTAGTGGAAGACGTAAAACAGTTTTTTGTGAAGCGATACCCGTGCATTACCATTGACGGCGTGTGGGTGGATTTTGGCAAAGGCGCGTGGGGCGCGGTGAGGGCTTCTAATACCAGCCCTTGCCTTACATTGCGCTTTGAAGCGCATGATGAAAAGACGCTTAACCTCATCAAAAAAATCCTTTTGGATAAACTCAAGGAGTATGCCGAGGTGGATTTGAGTAAAATATAAGTATGAACTTATCCGTAAATATGCTTTCTACTGCAAATTGCAAAATTCGGCTGCAAAACATTCAGACCTCCTCGCCGTATCGGTACCTGATACGGCTTCGTCGGTCGTTCATGCTTTTCGCTCGAATTTTGCAATTTTCGTCTCGAAACCATATTTACGGATAAGTTCTATGGATGATATTCCTCGCAGTTTTTGGTACCGAGTCTTTGAGGCGCTCCCAGGCGCGGTGAGCTGGAGCATTCTCATTGGGCCATTCATCGCTTCTTTTTGGTTTCCGCGTGCCGTAGCCATTTTTATCACGATGTATGTCCTGCTGTGGTTTTTAAGATCGCTAAAATCCAGCATTTTTTTGGTTTTTTCGTATCGCAAAAGCCGCAAGTTTGAAACGCTCAACTGGAATCACCTCCTCCAATTTTTTACGGATGCGGCGCCTGCAGCTCACACCTCCCTGGAAAAAGAAACGGCGGAACGCACGAGTTTTTTACGCGGAGATGGAAAGTTTAAAAAATGGACGGACATCTACCACGTCGTCATCATCGCCACTTATAAAGAAGAAAAAGAAATTTTAGAAACCACGATTGATGCCCTGCGGCAGGTGGATTATCCGCTGGATAAAATTATTTTGGTACTGGCCACAGAAGAACGCGACCGCATGCGCGCGCTGACGAATGCCGCCTACCTCACCGAGCGTTTTTCGCGTACCTTTGGCCAGTTTCACCACATTATGCATCCAGCCAATGTGCCAGGGGAGATCGCCGGCAAGGGCGCCAATATTAGCCATGCAGGGCAAAAAATTGCCGCTATTTTAAAGGACCAAGGCATTGATTTTAGTTCCGTGCTGGTAACCAGCCTGGATGCCGATAACCGTCCGCATCCTCAATATTTTGAAGTTCTCACGTACCACTACTTAATGGAACCGAAGCGGGACAAAAGAAGCTTTCAGCCGCTCGCCTATTTCTACAATAATATTTGGGAAGTTCCATTCACTAATCGCCTTATTGCTCTGGCCAATACGTTTTGGTTTCTGGCGGAATCGGGTGAGTCGCATCATCTTTTTAACGCCTCCGTGTACGCTCAAAGTTTAAAAATGCTATCGGAGGTGAATTTTTGGTCGCGGCAAACTATCGTGGAGGATCTCCACCAATTTTGGCGTGCGTATTTTCATTACCATGGCGACCACGAAGTCATTCCACTTTTTATTCCGGTGTATCAGGATGCGCTACAAAATCGAACGTATTTTACGAGTTTGATTGGGCAGTATCGTCAGCTTCGTCGCTGGGCCTGGGGCGCTTCTGAAATCCCTTACGCTTTTTTTAAAGCCTGGAAGCACCGCCAGAAGCTTCCCGTGTATAGGACCATTTCTCGTCTCACCTATCTTTGCTACCTCCAAATTACATGGGCCACGGCGCCCATCATCATTCTTTTTAACACCGCCATTCCCACACTCCTTAATCCAAAATTCGCACACTCTATTTTTGCTTTTAACCTCTCTCAAGTTCTCAGCGTCATATTTTTGCTTATGACTATCGGCATCGTGATATCTCTTTTTATGTCTCTCATCGCGCTTCCCCGCCCGCGCGGCCGCTTTAGCGGAATTCAGTTTGCCTCAGCGCTCTTGCAGTGGATCCTCCTCCCCTTCGTCACCATTATTTACGGCTCTATTCCAGCCATTGATGCGCAAACACGGCTCATGATAAATAAGCCGCTGGGGTTTGGTGTTACGGAAAAGATTAGGAAGATAAACTAAGATATAATAAACATATGATTCAAATACTCACCGTAATTGCACCGCTGTTTCTTATAATTTTTGCAAGCGCATTGCTTCAAAAATTCAAAAATATTGGAGACCATTGGTCGGTGGTTTTAAACGAATTTGCCTTAAAAATCGGCTTGCCGGTGCTGATTTTTTCCGCGCTCTCAAAAGCTCCTTTCTCTTTTTCAGCAGAATCAAAACTCATCATCGCCAATTCTCTATTCATATTAGCCAGTTTCGCCCTGGCCTTTTTAATAGGAAAAATTTTGCGACTTGGAAAACAAATGTTCCGAACACTCTTTATTTGCTTTGTCTTTGGCAACGTCGCGTACCTTGGAATACCAGTACTCACTCAGACCGCAAGCATGGGAATACTCTCAACTGCCAGCCTTATTGTGGCTGTCTATTTATTCTGGCTGTTTTCCGTTGGAATAGGATATTTGGACTATTCTATAGAAAAAAATAAAAAGGCGATTGCTCAAAACATCATTAAAAATCTGCTAAAAAATCCGCTTCTAATATCCGTCATCCTAGGGATAGTGATAGGAAGTTTAAAAATCACACTTCCTGCTATCTTGCTAAAGTCATTGGACATGATTACCGCATCGGTAACGCCAACCGTGCTCATTGTAATAGGGCTTTTTATTGGCAAATCCAAGTTCGGTAAACTAATAGAATGGATTCCCATACTCTTGTTCTCGCTCCTCACCCTTGCGATATTACCGGCGGGTTTTTACTTTGGCGTAAAAATTTTAGGATTTTCTCCGTCTCAATTTTCAAGCTCCATAATACAGGCCGCCATGCCGCTCGCCATAACTCCTTTTGCCCTAGCAGATCAATATAACCTCAACAAAGTATTCATCGCACGCTCAATCGTATTAAGCACCATACTTTCCGTGATATCTCTCCCTTTTTGGATTTCAATTTTATAAACGGCACGAGGCGACCTTCCCTTATTCCTTCTCCCCGGAACACGTTAAACACTTCTCCCCGGCGTCTTTGGTCTGCACCACCACTCCCTTGCTGCACGTTTCACAGTTTTTGATGGGCTTGTCCCAGGTGGCGAATTTACATTTAGGATAACGGCCACAGCCATAAAATGGACGGCCGCCTTTGCGAGTGTGGCGCTCGATGAGCTGTCCTTCTCCACAACCGGAGCATTTTACGCCGGTAGAAATCACAATGGACTCAAGATTTTTACACTCCGGATACCCCGTGCATCCCAAAAAGTTCCCAAAACGACCGCGCTTAATGGCCATGGGCTTGCCGCACTTAGCACATTTTTTATCGGCCAGCTTTTTTTCTAATTCAATCTGCTCCGGTGATTTTTCTTCTTCATGCAACGGCTTGGCATTCTTGCAGGTTGGATAGTTGGAACATGAAAGGAACTTTCCAAATCGTCCCAATTTAATCACCATCGGCTGGCCGCACTTATCGCATATCTCCTTGGTTTCTTCGTTTACGATGTCCTCTTTTTTGAGTGTCTCTTCCTTCTCCACAATTACCTTATGAAACGGCCCATAAAAATCCTTAATCACCGGCACCCAGTCGCGTTTTCCTTCGGCAATCGCATCCAGGTCCTCTTCCATCTTGGCGGTAAATTTGTAATCCACCACATCCGGGAAGTGCTTCACCAAAACATCGTTCACCACCTCGCCGGTATCGGTTGGGATGAGCTGCTTTTTATCCTTCTTGATATATCCGCGCTCAACAATCGTAGAAATCGTCGGCGCATACGTACTTGGACGGCCAATACCCTCAGACTCCAATTTTTTCACCAAGCTGGCTTCAGTATATCGTGGCGGCGGCTTGGTAAAGTGCTGAGCCGGTTCCAATTTTTGCAGATCCAAAACTTCACCTTCTTTTAAGTTCGGCAATAACTTTTCCTGCTCCTCAAGCTCTTCTTCTGGATTATCCTTGCCCTCGGTATAGGCCTTCATAAAGCCCGCAAAAAGAATCGTCTGACCCGTAGCGCGGAAGGTATAGGGCAAAACCGTTCCCGATTTTTCGGCCAAAATATCAGCACCAACCTGCTCCAATAAAGCCTCTTTCATCTGGCAGGCAATGGTTCGCATCCAAATAAGTTCATAAAGCCGCAGCTGATCTTTATCCAAAAACTCTTTAAGAGCGTGTGGAAGAATAGAAAGATCCACTGGACGAATGGCCTCGTGAGCTTCTTGTGCGCCTTTTTTGCTCTTATAGAGGCGTGGCGCTTCAAGCCCGTAATCTTTGCCAAACTCCTTGCCAATAACTTCTTGAGACTGTGTGAGCGCCGTCTGTGAAAGATTCACCGAGTCGGTTCTCATATAAGTAATAATACCCATCGTCTCTCCAAAAACATCCACACCTTCATACATGCGCTGTGCCAACGTCATGGTTTTTTTGACGGAGAAACCCAGTTTACGAGCCGCTTCTTGCTGCAATGTTGAAGTTGTAAAAGGAGGAGGAGGCGTGCGCTTCATCTCCTTTTTATCGAGCGAGAGCACTTTATGCGTGGCACTTTCCAGATTTTTTAAAATTTCATCGGCGGATTTCCCATCCAAAATCTCCGCCTTTTTAGCGGCGATTTTATTAAGGAGAGCAGAAAATTCTTTTTTCTCATGTTGATAAGTCGCCGTAATGCTCCAATATTCTTCCGGTTTAAAAGCCTTAATTTCGCGTTCACGCTCAACAATAAACCGCACCGCCACGCTCTGCACACGGCCAGCCGAAAGTCCGTAACGAATTTTTTTCCAAAGAAGCGGAGAAAGTTCATAACCCACCAAGCGATCCAAAATACGACGAGCCTGCTGGGCATCAATAAGGTGGTGATCCAGTTTACGAGGAGTTTCTAGCGCGTGCAAAATGGCCGGCTTGGTAATTTCATGGAAGACAATGCGCTTTACGCGAGCATCCTCTTCAAGCTTGAGGGCACTTAATAAGTGCCAACCAATCGCCTCTCCTTCGCGGTCCTCATCAGTCGCCAGCCAAATAGCCGTTTTAGCGCCGATTTGCGAACTCAGCTCCTTAATAATCTTCTTTTTATCCGCTGACACGGCATAAGTAGGTTCAAAATTCTTGTCTACGGCAATGCCCATCTTGGATTTTGGAAGATCACGCACATGGCCCATAGAAGCCATTACGACATACTCCTTCCCCACAAACTTGGAAATCGTTTTGGCCTTGGCCGGGGACTCTACAATAATAAGGTTCTTGGCAGTCATGGACTTTAGGGTACAGGGACGCGGCAGAAAAAGTCAAAATTCAAAAATTCTAGGAACTATTTGTAATACGAATTTTTATTTTTCATTGCGCCTGATTCAGGATTATAGCACAATCATTTTCCTTTTCAAATAGGCGAAAACTCGTCATTTATAAAAATGCTGATTTTTGACGCATGCTAAAAATGGCTTTCTTATCAAGAGAACGCCGCATCGCGCCAATTGATTTTCAAAAATCAAAAACCGATTTTTGCTTCAAATAACACCTAAAAACAACAATGGCGCTACTTTTTCTTTTTGCTTGCATGGCCGCGCGGCATTCCTATAATAGTGCTAGTTTCTTTTCATTTATTATTTTTTAACTTATTGCTTTTTATGACAAAGCAAGATCTCGTGAATGCTGCAGCTACGGCCGCCAGCGTCACAAAGCGTCAGGCTTCGGAGGTTCTCGAAGCAGTACTCGGTTCTATTACTAAGTCTCTCAAGAAGGGAGAGAACGTAACGGTTACAGGTTTCGGTACGTTCCGCATTTCAAAGCGTGCCGCCCGCATGGGCGTGAATCCTCGCAACCCAGGCGAGAGACTCAAGATCCCAGCCATGAAGCTTCCAGCTTTCAAGGCCGGCAAATCTCTCAAGGACGCTGTAAGATAGTCTTTGCATTGGAAATAAAATCCCCTTTGGATTGGCGGGCTCAGCCTGACACCTAAGGGGATTTTTGATAGAGTAAACGGCATGGATGCCTCATCACATCATGACAGTGAGAACGAAATTGCGGAACGCATACTTTTTGGCAATAACCATCATAAAGAAGAACCCGAGGACGAACGCGTGGACGAAGAGCTAAAAAATTCCGCAAAAGAGCTTAAGGGTATTGATTTCCAGGATGTTACGCACCTGCTTACGGCTCTTGCTGAAGCGCTTAAAAACCGTGATGATCAAAAAACCGAAGCGCTCTTATGGCAGCTGGATCAAAGCGAGCCGCTCATCAATTTGCGAAATTGGTGGGATCGCCGCAGTTCCATCGTGCAAAAATATTTGAATAACTTCTCCCTCTTCGCGCCGCTTTTTAATGGGCTAGTGATGTTTGGATTTTTGGATTTAAAAGGGATTACAATGGAAGAAATTGATAAGCGCTCGGACCTCATTACTAAAATCGGCATACCTGCGGAAAAGGCTGGAGTTCACATTGCCGGATTTTTGATGGCGGAAATTCTACCGTTCAAGCCGCTCATTAATGTGTGTATTGCATTGCAGGAGCACGGGTACGCCTTTGCCAAAAAGAGCCGGCACTATTTGGCACGGCGGAGAGAACAAGAAGCGGCTATAGAAAAGAGAAAAAAACACCATTCCGAGCAAAGTTTAGATGCCGCGGCGTAAAAAATCGAATTGCTTAGCGGCAACAAAAAGTTGTCACTTTTCTTTATCCGTACGTGACCTCTGTACAAGCCCCCAAAATGGATTTCCTCTCTGCATTGTTCGCAAATAGAGATCTTGATTAAAAATAACTTCAGGATCTGCCTGCACCTGCATCCTCTTGTTCTCGCCATAGATCCAAATTATTTCTAGGCTTCCGTCATTTCGTCGGACTACAAAGTCGCTCTTATCCCAATCATGGCAAAGCCCCTGGAATGCCTCCTCTGCGCTGGACGCCTGGTATTGCCGCAACCCTCCAGTCGCTAAAGAATAGGCTGTATATACCCCCTCTGCTGCTGCTTCCACCCAAAAGCATTCTGCATGACTCCTATACGAATTCAGCTTGTTATCCATATTAATCACGATGGCGTGTTTCCCTTGCAGCTGGAGGATCCGCTGGGCTAAAAATGCATGATCTTCACAATCACCCGACATCTTTCCCAATCCCAGCCTCTGCACCGTCTGCTCCGGTGTCTGCCAATAATCTCCATAATATTCTTCAATACCTCTCGTAAGAGGGTCGTCTTCCCGCGGAGAATCAAATGTGTACATCACACATGTACGCAAAAAAACGGAGAGTTTTTGAGGAGTATCGAGATTGTTAGCAAGCGACTGGAGATACTGTTGCGGCGTGAGGTCCGGTTGCTCGATTCGTTCCTTATCAAGGGTCGAGACCCAATGGCCATTCTTTCCCTCAACATATGTTGAAAAAAGGCCGAGCAATTCTTTATCTTCTTGGTCATATTTGCACTTTATGGGCACGCCATCTTCTAATCTATATGTTTCGTGCTTTAAAAAATGGCGCTCAACGACAACTCCGCCAGGATAGTGCTCAACTTCCCTTTCTCGTTGATCATCCCGGAACCAAGTTTTGATACCCATTTCAAAATGCCGGTACTGCGTATTTATTCTGACTCCATTATCTTCATGCTCATCCCGCTCAACTCTTGCGAGTTCATCCCAAAAAACATGACGGAATCTGTAGGTTTCAACGGCAGCGCCATCATCACCATAAAAAGCAAGATGGTCGGTGCGTGGAAAACCACTGACGTCATAATCAAAAGTTGTTTCTTCCGAAGCTTGTCTGCCTTCAGGATCCACGTATCGTATTTTCAAAACTTCTTCCAACTGCCTCATCTCAGCAAACATCGCTTGGCACTGGGGAGTATCTTTCTTAAAAATACAAAAGCCCCTATCATATTCACTCTTTACCGCTTTCATTCTCGAAGCATCATTATTATTTGGACGCTGAACAACTTTAAGCACACCCAGCCTGGAGATACAAAAATCCCCGGAATAAAAACGAAAACCGTCCGGTGAGGTAAATTTTCCCTGGGGAATTTGAAAGGCAGTCTGTTCAGCGGCGTTTTGGAGACTTTTTGCTATATTTTCCGCAACATAGGGGATCTCATCAGCATCAAATGCTTTTGATATATAAAAAGTATATCCACGGTATTTCACCTCAACCGCCGATTCCTTGGGGAATAAGTAAGAAAACTCCATGGGAATTTGATCATAAAAGATCTCAACTCTCTCTAGAGTCATGGAATGGATCGCGATATGCTCATTCGCATCCAAAACCTTGGTAGAAAATTCGCTGTAGAGATTTTCAACCAAAACGCCCATCGCCATGCTCAAACTCCTCTCGGAGGAGTCGAGTCGCTGAAGCATATGGTAGACCTGAGATACCTCGCTCTTAAAATCACTCAAGAGTTTATCTTTTTCTGATGTTGATTTCTTCAAATTCGATCGGCCAAATTGTCTTTCAAGAAGAGAAAGCGCTTTTTCAAATTCCACGGGATTCATGGCCGCAAGAACATCAATATCGGTTAAAAGCCGGACAACATCTTTTTGGTTTTCACTCGCTTCGGATGGTCTTTCCGGTGGTGACATAAAATTTTCTTAAGAAAGTTTTTTGGCGCTAAGACGCAGATCTCCTTTTGCTTTGAGCTTTAGCAAACTGAAATCTTTTTCTTTCATTAAAAGGGAAAATAACTTCTCCTTCTTTTCGGCGGAAAAACGTCCCAACTTTTTTAGAAGAAACTCCTTTTCCTCATCCAGCAAAAAAGGGGAGGCTTCAATGAGTTTTCTAAGAGTAAGATTGCTAAAAACCATCTTATAATTATAAACTATTTTTGCGATTTTGGCAATTTCCGAAAATGGGCACTGTTGCATTAACTGGAGGCTGGCTACTTGAAATTTCTTAGGTAG
>JBBTWV010000023.1:0-7883 GCA_038062615.1 Patescibacteria group bacterium
CTATAAAGAGACTCCGTTGTTGGGGGAGCAGATGATTTTTAATCTCGCCTTTCTCATTCCCGAGAATAAACAGAAAGCATTTGACAAGATGGCGAGAAACCTCGATGACCAATACGTCGAAGAAAATGTTTATTTCAAATACGTCGGACCGATTCCACCTTTTAATTTTGTCAAAGTGCCAATTTCGCTGGCGTAGCTATGCTGATCATTGACGATCTATTGATTTGGCTCCCGGCCAAAGGGTTGATGGCCGTGTTCAAGAAAATTCACGAGATGGCTGAGGCAGAGGTCAATGATGAATCAAAACTGAAAGAAGAGCTCTTGCGGCTGCAGACCATGTTCGAGCTGGATCAGATTTCCGAAGCAGAGTATCAACGGCGAGAGGATGAAATTATGGCGCGGATGAATGAAATCAGGGAGAGAAAAAAAGCAGCCGCATTATCACCATAACAGATTTAATGAACTCACCATAAATTTATGCCTGCAGAAAAATCACAACTAAAAATGCAGCCGAAGGGCCCCGAAGGATCCAGTCACCGCGGGACCTACGGGACAGGTATTGAAAAAGCCCTGGAATTTGTAAAAACAACTTTGGAAAGAGAAGGGAACATTATTAAAGCCGTCAAGACCGGAGATGGCGGCTGGGAGGTAGAAGTGGAGGTCATAGAACCAAGCGAACATATGAAAAAAATCGGCATTCCAAAACCCGTGTATGACAAGCATGTCTATCGGGTCATTGTGGATAAAGATTGTACGGTGACTTCGTATGAGCGAACATCCCAACCATCGGGTTCACCGTAAGCCGAAATCCCGCACCTTTTCTCGACCAGGAAAGGTACGCGCAAAGCGCGAGCGAGAAAAGGTGCGGGATAAAGGATTATGGGTGTACTGCGTTCGGAGAGCCGCGGTGCACACTCCAGCGGAAAGCATACCG
This sequence comes from Patescibacteria group bacterium, assembly GCA_038062615.1. Taxonomy (GTDB): domain Bacteria; phylum Patescibacteriota; class Gracilibacteria; order UBA1369; family UM-FILTER-53-11; genus JBBTWV01. The sequence goes on from JBBTWV010000023.1 coordinate 935, forward strand.
GGGATTCAGCCGGGGACAAAAGTACATACGATTACTTTGAAAGATATAGAAGCGGTGGCAAGCGTTGTGGATTTGCAGCAGTTTGGCGCAAGGCAACTCAAGGAAAAACTTGCAACGGATCTCAGCTGGACGGAAAGAAGTGTGCAGCGACACCACGACATTATTGTCAACGCGGGCGGAGAGGGAACGGTGGTACCAATGAAATTCGGGACAATTTTTGCCACGAGAAAAAATCTCGAGGCAATGCTGAAGAAATATTATCGGAAGTTCACCACGCTCCTCGTGCAGTTAAAAGGCCGGGAAGAATGGGGGGTAAAAGTGTTTTTGGATAAAGCTCGATTTATTGAGCTGCTGAAAAAGAACGACCCAGAGATTCAGCAATTCGAAATTAGAAAAGGCAAAACTCCTGAAGGCATGCGGTGGTACGTGGATAGAAAAATTGATGAGGCAGTTCAGAAAAAATTTGAAAAGGTGGTGGAGGACGATCTCGTGAAAATCATCCAGGGGCTTGAAAAGTATGCCGAGCAGGTGGTCATCAATAATCCCTCGCCGCCAGAGCTGACCGGGAGGGAGATGGCATTGCATACGGCCTGTCTACTAAAAAAAGAAGCGCGAAGACCTTTCCAGGAAAATGTCAGGAAGTTGTTTGCTGGTTTCAAGGCGCGCGGATTGAGTGGAGAAATTACCGGTCCGTGGCCCCTCTATAATTTTGTCGGAATAAAAAAATGAAACAACATACTACCCCGCAAACGAAAAATTTGGCTCGTTCTCTGCCGAGCTTCCGGCCAGATTTAAGACCCCGCCGTTCAACTGCGCTGACCACGGGCAGCAGTCGAGCGTTCACCGGCGATCGGCTGTATCCATCAAAAAAAGTTACGCTCGTTGATGCCCTGGACCGCGTGATTGATAAAGGAGCGTACGTTGACGGGGAGTTGGTTTTGCGCGTCGCTGATATTGACCTCGTGTTTATCGGATTGCGATTGCTGGTTACCTCGGTCTCGCGGGCGGAAAAATTACGGCGTGGTGAAAGAATGGGCCCACCGAGTAATCCAACTGCAAAAGATGTAGTTCAGATTAAAAAACTCGAACAGCAATTGCATGAAATGGAAGCCAACATTCCAAAGATTATTGACGCCGGTGATCCTCAAAAAGCGGAAAAAGGAATCGCCAAGCTCGTGCTCACCCTGATTGAGTTAATCCGGCAATTATTAGAACGGGAAGCGGTCCGAAGGGTTGATACCGGCACGCTGTCTGAGACGGAGATGCAAAAATTAGGATTAACGTTTCAGATGTTGGAGAAAAAGATTCATGAATTCAAAGCCGTGTTCGGTATTCGCGAAGAGCTCAATCTGGAATTAGGGCCGCTGGGGAATCTCCTTTAAGTAAGACTAAATAATTTTTAATCTCTACCTATGACAGAAGAAGGTAAGAACAATTATTCACGCCAGGAGGTGGCTAAAAAAGGCCTGCAAGCCTTACTGGAGATGGCAAAGGTTTGGGGCAAATCTCAAGACACCATTCACCATGCGATAAAATCGTATAAAGATGTGATTCGCATTGATCCAGAAAGTTCCGAAGCGGACGAAGCCAGAGCCGCGCTGTGGAAAATTGCCGAGCAGTGGAACAAGCGAGGCCAGAAATATGCCGCCGCTTTGCTGTATAAAGAATTAACGGCCAGCAGCTAAATCTATGGAACAACAGATAGTAAAATCCACCGGAGGAACCAGTCTCGCGGATATCTTAGAGCTGGTTTTGGATAAAGGGGTGGTGATTGCCGGCGACATTAGAATCCAGCTTGCCGATGTTGAGCTGCTGAACATAAAGATTCGACTCCTGATCGCCTCGGTAGACAAGGCCAAAGAAATTGGCATTAGTTGGTGGGAGCAAGATTCTTACCTTTCGCCGAAGGCGAAAAAGCTTGAATTAGAGCAAGAAAACGCGAGGCTGATGAAGCGGATTGCATCACTGGAGGCGAAGAGGAAGCCGAGGCTTGCCGCGCGATGACCATACTGCAGCCTACCTCCCCATCGCTATGATCGGATTTCTGCTTATTCTCCTGGGAACTATTTTTCTTCTCAAAAACCTTGGGTTTATTTCCGGCAGCGCCTGGGAGGTAATCTGGCCGATACTTTTGATACTCGTAGGAGTAAGTTTCCTGATACGCAAATCGCCTTCGGTTTTTTGGGAAAAACATTTTTGGTGGAAAAAACGGGATGTCGATAAAAGATAAGTACTGTGAATTACGAAATTTTGATCCGCGTGAAGATCTGCGTACGTGATCCGCGTTAAGATCCGCGTTTCCGTAGAGTTTTAGCGGAATGAATGAGGCGAACGGTTTGTGGATTGAGAATTTCGTAACTCAAAGTAAGTAATGAATGCCGTATGACTAAAAAACACGACAGAAACTCCGCCTCGAAAGCTTCCGACTCCACTCAAGCTTCGACGGATAAATCAACGAACAAACCAGCGGAGCCGGAGGTAACGCCAAAGGTGGAATTTGGTCTAGAACTCGGGGGCTTTTTGGGCGGTTTATTTAAAGGCCTGGGGAAGATTATTGATCTGGCGGAGCAAGCCGAGCAGGCCGGGGGCGAGTTGAGAGAAGCCGGAGAAATACGAGGGGGAACCAAAGAACGGCCCATCCGGGGCATTTATGGGTTTACAATCAGAACCGGACTTGGCAAAGAACGGCCGCGCGTGGAAACTTTCGGCAATATTAAAGCGACTCGTGAAAGAAAACAAGCAAAACCAGAATTTACGGTCACCGAGACCAGAGAGCCAATTGTTGATGTCTTTGATGAGCAGGATTATATCGTAGTGGTAGCCGAACTTCCTGGAGCAATAGAAGAAAGTATCAAATTAGACCTTCATGGGGATATTTTAATTGTCGAAGCCGGGAATGAGAAAATAAAATATTCTAAAGAAATTTTACTGCCGGCTAAAATAGATTTTGAAAAAAAAGAGATGAGTTTTAAAAATGGGGTGCTCGAGATCAAAATGAAAAAGAGATAACCCTATGGCGACTGGTGCCGAGGTAAAATCAACGGTCTTTAAAGTAGCGGAAAGCTTAGCCAAAGATGTGGGGAGAGCAATCGTTCGATTAGATCCCAATGATCTTTCAAAAGTTAATGGACAAGTCGGAGATTTTGTGGAAATTAAAAGCAGCAATGTTAAGGCAAAGGCTCAAGCCGTAGCGAAACTGATGCTGGCCTTTGAAGAAATGAGAGGTAAGGGTATATTACAGATGGATGGAATTTTAAGAGATAATCTTCAGGTAGGATTGGGAGAGCCGGTGAAAATAAAAAAAATTGAGCTGCAGCCCGCTGCGGTTATAGTTTTAAAACCATTAACTTCTGAAAGCTCTTTTCGAGCCGAAGATTCGGACTATCTCGCCGAGATTTTAAGCGGTACCCCGGTGATGAAAGGCAATAAGATTCGAGCCACTCTATTTGGAACTCGTTTTCAAGATTTCGAAGTTATTAATACCGACCCTGACCAGTCAGTTCTCATTACCTCTGAAACCATAATTAAAATTAAAGGCGCCGGCAAAACTGCCAAAGGGGGAGTCGGCATAACGTATGAAGATATTGGCGGACTGAAAAAGGAAATTGGAAAAATTCGGGAGATGATTGAACTTCCACTCAAATATCCAGAGGTCTTTGAAAGATTAGGAATATCAGCACCCAAAGGAGTTTTACTTCATGGCCCACCAGGATGTGGCAAAACTCTCATTGCCAAAGCCGTCGCCAATGAAAGCGATGCCTATTTTACTTCTATTTCAGGACCGGAAATAATGGGTAAGTTCTATGGAGAGTCAGAAGGGAGGTTAAGAGAAATCTTTGAAGAGGCCAAGGCCAATGCCCCGGCAATTTTGGTGATTGATGAAATTGACGCGATTGCTCCAAAAAGAGAAGATATGGGAGGGGAAAAACAGGTGGAGAGAAGAGTAGTCGCCCAGCTTTTGGCTTTAATGGATGGTTTAGAGTCAAGAGGCAACCTCGTGGTGATTGGAATAACGAATATTCCCAATACCTTAGATCCTGCCTTAAGAAGACCTGGAAGATTTGACCGAGAAATTACTGTTCCTATCCCTGATAAAAATGCAAGGAAAGAGATACTGGAAATTCATACCAGAGGCATGCCGCTATCCAAAGATGTTTGCCCCGTTAGAAATGGAATTTCTAATGGGGTTGATTTAGACCAGTTAGCTGAGATTACTCACGGATTTGTCGGTGCGGACCTAGAAGCTTTGGCCCGGGAAGCGGCCATGTCAACTTTAAGGGAAATCATACCAGAGATTGAATTTGAAAAAGAGCATATTCCCTATAAAAAACTTTTGGGATTAGAAGTAACGATGGAACATTTTCGAGAGGCGCTGAAAGTTGTAGAACCTTCAGCTTTAAGAGAAGTGTTTACTGAAATCCCCAATGTAGCCTGGGGGGATATTGGAGGACTAGAGAATATAAAACAGATTTTAAAAGAAGCTATTGAATGGCCATTACAATATCCAGAGCTCTTTAAAACAGCCAAAACAAAACCTGTCAAAGGAATATTGCTGTACGGTCCCCCGGGGTCTGGGAAAACAATGCTGGCAAAAGCGGTAGCAACTCAGTGTGGGGTAAATTTTATTTCCGTGAAGGGTCCCCAGCTGGTATCAAAGTATATTGGTGAAAGTGAAAAGGGGATACGAGAGGTGTTTAAAAAAGCTCGGCAGGCTTCTCCTTGCGTTCTCGCTTTTGATGAACTCGATAGTTTGGTTCCCACCCGGGCCCAAGGTAACGATGCTCAGGTGACCGAGAGAATCGTGAGCCAATTTCTCACGGAACTTGATGGAATTGAGGAGTTGCAAGGAGTAGTCGTTATCGGAACAACGAACCGATTAGACCTCATTGATCCCGCTTTACTGCGTGGAGGCCGATTTGATTTTCTTTTAGAAGTGCCAAAGCCTGATGAAAAAACCCGACTTGAAATATTTAAAATACATACTCGGGGCAGACCTCTCGCTTCTGATGTTGATTTTCACAGTTTGGCGCGCCAAACCGACGGACTGAGCGGAGCGGATATTGAAGCCATTGGTAAAAAGGCTATCATGCTTGCCATGAGAGAATTTTTAGCACTAAACCGGCGGGTAAAAAATTCAAAGGTTTCAGATTTTAAAATTGCCCATCATCATTTTCAGGCTTGCCTACCCAAATAGTAACACGGCACTACCGAGCGTTGGTTCGTTAACAGTGTATGGTAAAAAGAGAAAGAATAAAAAAAAAGAGTTTTTTTCAGCGATTGAAGGAGTTCTTGATTGGCAAAAGAAGAAAACCAAAAATAGAATGGGAGGAAAAAGATCTTAAAAAAATAGGACAGATCATCGGACACGACGTATCAGAGGTGGTGGCAAAGATGTTACTTGATACAAGATGGGTGAACTCTGTTGTTGCCAAGCTGCAAGAAGTGTTTAGAAAAGAACTCATAAAGATATCTGGGGAGGCAAAGAAGCCTGGAGCGCCACCAAGGGTTACGATTAAAGAACCGTTCATTAATCCCATGGAAGAGAAGCTTGAGCTCAGACCTCGTTTTAGCCAAAAGCCCTCGAGCCAAAAAACTTCGGGGGCCAATGTAGCAGCCAGCTTAATGGCGCTAAAAAAGTCTCAGATGCAATCCAAAAAGCTGCGCTGGAGATAAGCTTGATACCTCCCATGGGCTTAACCGCAACGGAATTAAAGGTCGTGACCGTTTTTGCCAACTCCCAGGAAGCGAGCTCGGGCACGGTGGCAAACCAAATAATGATCAGCCCGGGCTACGCGGAATACTTGTGCAAGTACCTGAGCAAAGAGGGTTACCTAGAACGAACCCATCACGGGACCTATGGTTTGACGCTAAAGGGGAAAGACGCGCTGAGGGGTAGAACGTATCAGCCCATCTGGGATAAAGGAATGATTCAATCTATTGCGCAAGAGCTGGCCAAACAATTAGTGGGGACTTTCCCCTTACCGCCGAGTAAACAATTACCCGGATTGACGGTGGCCCCAAAGCTGGCGAGAAAAGAAATAAAAATAAAAGATAGTTTTATTCATCCCCTTGGTAACGAAGTGAAGCTGAAATATGCTTTCAGTCAAAAACCGCGGGAAAGTCGGACCTCAGGCACCAGCATTGAAAAAACACTGAAAGCGTTACGGGCAATTGCAAAGTAATTTAATCACTAAGACGGCGTAAAAAATATGGCGAAGAATATTTCAACGATTCAAAACGGCAAGGGGCTTGACGTCGGCACCGCATTCATTGTGGGCGCGGAAAAAAGGGGTAAGGATATTATATTCCGAAGCCAGCGTAATGCGTTCTTCGATATCGAACACACCGATTTTACTAAGCACATGCTCACCAAGACAAAAGTCAATTACATTGAGCGGGGAAATTCATTGTACGTTATTGGTGATGAGGCAATTAAATTTGCCAACATTTTTAGCAAAGAGGCGAGAAGGCCGTTGAGTAAAGGAGTGGTCAGTCCGGCTGAAAAGGAAGCCTTACCCATGGTGGAACTGATTGTCAAAATGGTCGCTGGTAAGCCAAAATATCCCGGGGAGATTATTTACTATTCCCTACCTGGTGATCCCCTCGATGCTGATTTTGATGTGGTCTACCATAAAAATATTTTTGCCGAGTTTCTGCGGAAATTAGGGTATCAGCCAAAAACTATTCGCGAAGGTTTAGCCGTGATTTTTTCCGAGCTCGCCGATAAGGATTTTACGGGCATTGGAATTTCCTTTGGCGCCGGGATGGTCAATACGTGCCTGGCGTGTATGTCCATCCCGGTGTTTACCTTCAGTCTCACCAAGGCTGGTGATTGGATTGACCAGCAAGTTGGTAAGGCGCTGGCAGAAACCGCCTCGAGAGTTTGCGCCATTAAAGAGAGCAGCCTTGATTTAACGAAGCGGAAGAATTTGACCAAGATGGAGACCGC
>JBBTWV010000024.1:0-8084 GCA_038062615.1 Patescibacteria group bacterium
GAAACCTACCTCATCTGTCTTGGAAAACTATCATGATGATACTCGGCATTGAAACGTCGTGCGATGATACGGGAGCAGCGCTTGTGGAAGCGAAACACGGCGCGTTTCGCGTGCGCTCCAACGTGATCATTTCGCAGGCCAAGCTGCACAACAAGTACGGCGGCGTGGTGCCGGAGCTGGCCGCACGCAACCACCTCAAAAACATCATTCCAGCGATTGACCAAGCCCTGGCCTCCCGTTTCTCCCCCTTGCCAAGGGGGAGACTAAGAGGGGGTCTTGACGCAATCGCCGTGACAGCCGGCCCGGGACTCGTAACCAGCCTGCACGTAGGCGTTGAAACCGCGAAAACGCTCTCACTTGCCTGGGGCGTGCCGCTCGTTGGGGCCAACCACATGGAGGGCCACATCTATTCCGTCCTTTTGACTCCCCCTCCTTTATCAAGGAGGGGGTCAGGGGGTGGTGCGCTGACATTCCCCGCAGTTTGCCTGATTGTATCCGGCGGGCACACAGAACTCATTCTGATGACAAACCACGGCCAGTACAAGCTCCTCGGAAAAACCAGGGATGATGCGGCAGGCGAGGCGTTTGATAAATCCGCGTTCATGCTCGGCCTCCCCTACCCAGGTGGCCCGAGCATTTCCAAAGCTGCGGAAAAAGGCGACCCGCAGAGTTTTGACATTCCGCGCCCCATGATTGAGCGGGACGACTGCGAGTTTAGTTTCTCTGGTATGAAAAATGCGATCCGGCTGATTGTGGAGAGCTATAAAAAGAAACGCGCACGATTGCCAATAGATGACCTCGCCGCATCCATCCAGCAGGCCATTGTAGACATCCTCATCACCAAATCCCTGATTGCCGTCGCAAAAGCAAAGCCCAAGATATTCATCCTGGCGGGCGGGGTCGCGGCAAATGCGGAATTGAGAAAACAGCTTGCGCAAAAACTGCCCAAGAGCATCAAACTGCTCACCTCGTCCCTCAAATACTCCCAGGATAACGGCGCCATGATAGCGGCCGGGGCATACCAGCGCATCAAGCAGAAAAAATTTGACTCACCTGTTTCATTGACCGCCAACGCGCACTGGGAACTTGTTTAATAATTGTCATCCCGAGCGAAGCCGAGGGATCTATGCCATATGAAGCACAAAATTCTAACCCACCGCGACTCATACCTCATCCGCATCAACCGCGGAGAAGAGGTTATTGAAGAGCTGACAAACTTCTGCAAAACACAGAACATTGCATCCGGTGCATTAACTGGCATCGGCGCAGCAGACGAGATTGAGCTTGGCCACTACAGTGTGGAGACGAAAGAGTACTCAAAAAAGACGTTCCATGGCGAGCACGAGGTAACGTCTTTAATCGGCATCATCACAGACAACAAGGTTCACATCCACGCCACTATCGCGGACAATCAGTTTAATACCTTTGCCGGTCATCTGGCGCGGATGAAGATAAGCGGAGCATGCGAAATCTGGCTCACTGCGGGCGAGGAGGCTGTCAGTAGGGTGAAGGATGATGAAACCAGGCTGGAGCTCTTGGGTATCTAAATCTTCCGCACCACGCCCTTTTCCGCATCCACCTCCACGCGGTCCCCATCTTTGAATGCCCGGGTTGCAATTTTGGTGCCGATGACGCATGGCACGCCAAGCTCGCGCGCGATAATAGCGGCATGGCAAGTGAGACCGCCCTCGTCCGTAACTATTGCAGAAGCGCGGCAGACGACCGGAAGATACGCGGGCGTTGTCATGGGCGCAATCACAATTTCTCCTTTTTTGAAAGAAGAAAACTGCGAACGGCGCATGACAATACGAGCAATCCCTTGTACAGTTCCAGGAAATGCGGCACGTCCAGTAATTGTCTTTTTTACGGAGCGCGCCTCCTCAAGCTTAATCTTACGCTTTCTGAGCTCACGGGCAAGCTGCGGCAGCGGAACAATGCTTCCGTAAAGATATGCGTACCCTTTCTCCCTCTTTTTGATTTCTTTAATATTAAAATCGCCTTCCTCAACGAGACTTCCGAGCTCTTCTATAAGCCCCATTGAGAGCGCATTTTTACTGATGCTCGTAGCGCGGGCGAGCGCTGTAAGGTAGCGCAATGTGAGCGCGGCGCCGTCTTCGGTCATGGTGTCTATTTTGCGCAGTGCGTCCATCTTTCTTAAAAACGCCGTCGTAAACAACTGTCGGCTCCCCGCATACACCTCGCTCCAGCGCCCGGCCCACGATACCGGCAGCATGCCCGGTGCCGCACGGCGCATACTGTAATGCATCTTCTTTAATGCCGAAAGTATCCGCTTTGGGTCCGAAAGTACGCGGCTTGAACGCTTCAGCGCTTTGATCTTTTTAACTTCGGCACGGTATTGGCGCAGTGCCGCATTCAAACGGCTGGGGTGTTTTTTGGCCCATAGAGCAAACCGCTCCGGCAATATTTTGAAAAAAAATTCTTCCGAACGCCAGTGTTCTGTTACGCCATTACGATAAATCAAAACAGGCTCGACAAACGGAAAATTGAAAAAATTCGGAAAAATATCGCTGTATAAATCATGCCAAAATTCCGAAAAAGCGAGTGGCGTTTCTCTGGTTTGGACTTTGGTAAATACATCCATATTAATATATTTCAAGATACACCTAAAGCCACGGCAAAAGCACTGAGGCGGCCTCGTCTGTTGTAATGCTCACTTTAATTTTTTCTTTCTTTGGCACGTACTTTTGCGAATAGTACGCATACAAATCCGGCGCGGAAACGGAGAGAATATCACCGAACGGGTTGGCGCTGATTTTTTCCAAATACCTCTGCGTTACCCCGCCGTCGCACACGCAATCATAGGCGTACAAGGTCTGAATCTTTTCCCCTACTTTCTTAAAAAACAGCGCAAGGCCCGCAACAAAGCCGTCTGTCTCAACCGCAGATGCGAGCTCCCGTTCGGCAGTGTTGCCGACCACATCAAGTGTCGCCATCCACGCATCCTTCATAAATGCAAGGTAGGTAAGCGAGCCGTAGCCGACGAGCGGCTTAACGCCCGCGTAAAAATTTAAAACGCTGAATATCATGAATAGGCTCGGATATATCTCTCGTTTTTCAAGCATGTGTATGATAGTATCGCGGTCAATAGAAACCGCTAAATCCGCGAACCGAACATCATCTGGAACGAGCCTATTGCCCTGAATGTACATGCGGAGCGAACGGCTCTGGTCCGGGTACTTTCTCCAGAAAAAATGGGTACCCTTCGACTCCTCCTCATTCCACGTCACCACAATGCCCCGGAACTTTTCCAGGACCACGTCACGGAACTTTTTATCAAAAAGGCACTGGCTGATTATGGAATCTCCTTTCAAAAGTGTTATGAGACACTGAGTGACCAGCTCTTCCTGCGTCATGTAGAGCAGCTCCGGCATGGTGGCGCGAATGCGCTCTTCAAAAATCCGCGGCCATGTTTCGCGGACGATAACCGTAATCTGGTCATTATAGTCAGCGCACTTTGAGTAGTCGTAGGACTGAATGCGCTCTTGTTCTTGCGCGAGGAAACTTTTTTCGTCTTGACTAAATAATTCCCATCGATCGGCACGCTTCAGGCGCCCAACAAAATCAAAATCCCGCTTTGGTATGTAGTACGAAGTATACTCTCGCTCGCTGTTGCTAAAAATAGGCACCCGCTTCCCGTGAAATTGGAATCCATTCTTACTAAAAAAGTTATTCGGAGGCACGTCGCCGCTCGAAATAACAATAACAGCATCTTGCTTTTCGAGCTGCAGAAACTTATGCGCACTGCTGACGTAATTTGCAGAGAGGAGCACGGGATGGTTAAGGACTTGGTGGTGATCCGCGATATTGAAAGCGAGCTTCGTATCTACATTGATGTGCAGCTCCGTTTCGGCGCGTCGGCCGAACAGATTCTGGAACTTTTTTTGTATCAGATCTGTAATCAATGCCTGGCGTTTTTTGTGTTCAGGACGGACATCAAAATCATGTAGCTGCTTCGGGTATTCCTTAAGCGTTACCTCATGTTCAAAAAACGGCCGCAGTGGTTCTGCATATTCTTTCAACTGCCCAATAATAGCATCCAGCTCTTTTTTGACTTTTTTGCTATCCATACGAAACTGCGTTGATTGACATATAGCTATTGTACCCTGCGAACAGTCCCCTTGGTAGCATCCACTTCCATATCGTTATTTCTTCCCATAGGTGTGGTCGCCTCGCCGTTGAATATCGTAAATAATTGCCCGGCCGTCGGATTGAACGTAAAATTTGATGCGGAAATTACCGATCCGCACCCGCCAGCCTTCTCTGGATGAGAGTTTTTTGATGTCAAGATGACGCCACTGACGCGCCGCAATCTCCTCAACAGCGTGTTCAATTCGGGCGCGGTCTTTTCTTGGCAATGCGGCGAGAAGCTTTTGTATTTTGTCCATGTGAATCTATGGAACGGAGCATCTTCAAAAATTCTCCGGCTTCTATCCCCTTTCCGTCGTTGTCACGGTCAGCGTTAAAAATCGTTTCAGCGCCCGCCCACTCAAGCTCTTCTTCATTAATGGGCATTATCTCAAGCTTAAAATCTCCCGCTTTGATGAGGTATTGGTTGTGTTTAAACCTGTCGCGCCATTTCTTTGGCAGAGTGATCTGGCCGCGGGAGGTTGCTTTTGTGATAGTTTTCGTGGTCATAGGTAAGAAAATAAGAAATTCTTACTTACAGTGTACCCCAAGCCTTGCAACGCGTCAAATCAAATCTTCCGCACCACCCCCTTCTCCGCATCCACCTCTACCCGATCCCCGTCTTTAAGAGATGTTATCAAATTCGGAATCCCAACAATACACGGCTTACCCAGTTCGCGCGAGACAATGGCCGCGTGCGAAGTGAGGCCGCCAAACTCGGTTAAAATCGCTTGGGCTTTTTTCATAATCGGAAGATAATGAACCATAGTTTGAAGTGAAACCAGTATTTCACCTGATTTGAATCTAGAAAACTCACTATCCAAAAGCACTTTACGAACCCTTCCTTTAACCGTGCCAGGGTTGGCTGACATACCATGTAAAATAGTTTGTTTTTTTACGCCGGGTTTTGGCAAGTCGTATTTACTGGCTATTTTTTGAGCTCGTGTGCCCGCAAAAATACGATAATTCCCAAACTCATCTGTAGTCACGCAGAACTTCATGCGCTCCTGCGCCAATGGCTCTAAGGTTTTTCTCTTTTTGAGCGCGTCGATTATTTCTTCCGGGAAAAGATAAAACATTCCATTAAAACTTGTATTAATCCGTCGCCCTATTTCGGCATACAATTTTTTTTCTAATTCCCTTGATTGGTTATGCCGCCGCCCAAGATGATCGCGCATTTTCCCCATAAATATTTTTATCACGCTCTTCTCTTGCGCGGAAGGATACCAAATATCTAAAAACACAGCGCACCAAACTTGCATAGTTAATTTCGAAAACGCTTTGGCCCACGAATCGATAAAATCAACGAGTTCTTGGTCCTTAAAATTCCTAAATTTTGAATTTTTATATTGTTTTAAAAATAACTCAAATGGTTTTACATTGGCATAATAATCTTGCTCTATGCTTCGCATGTATTTAATTTGATCGCTATCATTCAATTTCTCTAACCTTGCTCTTAAAACAGATAAGGCATGGGGTAGAAAACAGCAATAATCAAGCTCATCCTTGATATAGGTAAATGAATGAACTCTAAGACCAGTTAATTTGCAAAAATGCTCTTTGGCCGCATCGCAATGCCAAATCCACGCAAAAAGAGGAGGTTCATTCCATATTCCTAACAATTGTAATTTTTTCTTTTTCATAATGTCGTAATCGGCCGCGACTGGAGGATATAAAGTTTGTCGCGCTCCAAAGCCCACTCAATATCCTGCGGATGGCCATAGTGCTTTTCGATTTTCAGGCACAGCCGGGCCAGCTCCATTATCTTGGGGCCAGCCAATTTTTGCTTTTCCTGTTTGGCTTTTGGTACGATCACTGTCTTAGTGCCACCGCTGGTGCCTTTGGTAATAATCATTTTTTCCTGCTTGGCTATTGAGACATCCAAAATCAGTTCTTCTTTTTTATCAATAATATAACTGTCCGGCGTAATCATGCCGGAAACAATCGCCTCGCCCAGGCCGAAGCCCGCCTCGATGATCATTTGATTGTAATCTTTGGTCACCGGATGGACGGTAAAAGCAATGCCCGAGATTTCGGAGTTCACCATTTTCTGCACCACCACGGCCACGCTAACATTGGTTTTGAGCAGTTTTTTTTCATGCCGGTAAAAAATCGCCCGCGGGGTAAAAAGGGATGACCAGCAGGTTTTGACTTTTTCCAGCAGATTTTTCTTGGTCACGAACAAGTACGTTTCCAGCTCCCCTGCCCAGGACGCGGTTTTGGAGTCTTCCGCAGTTGCGGATGAGCGGACCGCCATGTACTTGGCATCAAGATCCTTCGCTGCGCTCAGGATGACGGAACCTACGTCCTCCGGCATCTTTGTTTTTTTGATGATGGCGCGAATCACGTTTGAGGCGCGGTCAATGGAGTTCGTGTCCTGGTAGTTCACCTTGGCAAGCTCCGCCTCAATATCCTCCACAATGTCAGCCTCTTTCACGAACCAGTCAAATGTGTCCGCTAAAACCACAAACCCCGGGGGCACTGGAATCTTGGCATTGGTCATCTCACCGAGCGAAGCGCCCTTGCCGCCGGCCTCTTTGACTGACTTTGAAGTGAGTTTTGAAAAAGGTTTAATATATGTCATACGTGCTTTCGGGCTACTATTCCAAATGGCAAGCAGTATCGTTCAATCATCTCCAGGCTTGCGCCTGCCTGATCCTCGCGCGCGCGCGTTATGACGTCCCGGAACAACCCCAGCTCGCGCTTGTGCGGCTGCCTGTTTTCATGCCGCAGCGTCAAATCCACGAGCTCTAGCACACGTTCAATAGCCCTGTTTCTGCGTTCAATATCTCCGCGGTTGGAAGCAGCGCGCGCGCGCGAGACTTCACTACCAATGTTGCCCATCTGCTCCGCAAAGCTCAATGTTTGCCACTTGCCTGATGCTAGGTTGGCATGTATTGGCATAATCACCCAACTAATGTTTCAATAACTGATTTGACCTGCGAGCGTACTGCCTCATCATCAATTTCCATGCCGCGATTTCCAACGCGGGGACGGATGTTTATCAAAGACTGGTACTCTATAAAATCCTCGCCGGACGAGTCCGGATAGATGTTCGCGCCCCAGAGGTCTTCCTGTTTTGAACCGTCATCAAGCAATACCTGTTCCGCGTCCGCGTGCATTTCTCCGCCTGCCGCCAGAATGCCGCGCTTAATATCAACCACCACTTTTACCATGTCCCCGAAAATCTCTTGCGCCAGTTTTTGGAGGTGTTCGCGGCTGATTTTTTCCGTTACAATCTCAATGTTTGGCATTGTTTTTTAGGCTAAGATATAGTACCCTTTGACTATATGAAGTCTACCGACAAAGCCAAGAATTCGCAAGCAAAAGCAGTTGACGTGCCCAAAACATACGAGCCGCAAAAAGTTGAGGACTCGCTCTACAAAAAGTGGGAGTCTTCGGGTCTGTTCAAGCCTCAAGGAAAGGGTAAACCATTTTCTATTTCCATGCCCCCGCCCAACGCCACCGGCACCTTGCATTTGGGGCACGCGGTGATGCTTGCTCTTGAAGATATTATGATCCGGCACAGCCGCATGACCGGCAGAAAAACGCTCTGGGTGCCGGGCACTGACCACGCCTCAATCGCAACCGAAAACAAAGTTGAGCGCGACCTTTTGGAAAAAACAAAAAAGACCAAACAGGAGCTTGGCCGCGAAAAATTTCTGAAAGAAGTTAAAGCGTTTGTCGCGGATTCGCAGAGCACCATCAAAAACCAAATCCGCAAAATGGGAGCTAGTTGTGATTGGTCGCATGAGCGGTACACTTTGGATGACGGGCTCTCCCGCACCGTGCAGGAAGTATTCGTCAAAATGCACGAAGATGGCTTGATTTACCGCGGCCACCGCATTGTGAACTGGTGCATCCGGTGCCAGTCAACCTTGGCGGATGACGAGGTTGAATACAAAGAAAAGCAAGGTAAGTTTTACTACTTGAAATAC
>JBBTWV010000025.1:0-6734 GCA_038062615.1 Patescibacteria group bacterium
GACATGAATGTTGCCAACCTCAGCATGTACGATAATCCTTACTACCCATCGGATGGGAAAGGCGGTTCTTCATCGGAGTCTTCTACCGGATTTATTGCCACCAAGTCTATTCGCGCCACCCTTGCCAGCGAAGACGACATTGCCGATGCAACTGACGCCATAATCACGGCTGGTGCGGTACGTATTGATTCTATTTCCCTGGAATACAAAGAGATTAATTTTGTGGTGGAAGGCCGCGCTAAAACGGCTAAGGAAGCCATGAATCTTTCCAATACCACGCTTGCGAAGGTAAAAACGGCTTTGGCGGATTACGGAGTCTCGGCCAAGAAAGGTTTCACGATCAACTCTTTTTATCTGGATAAATCCTACGACTCCACGAGTTCGGATTCTTCCACTCAAGAAAAAGAATTTACAGCCACTCACACATTTTCCCTCCGCGTAAAAGGTCTGGATCGCGTGGATAGTCTTGTGGACTTGGCTTTGGGAGCGGGTGCTGATCGCATCAACAACATCGGCTACGCCGTTGATGGCATGAAGGCTGTCAAAAAACAGGCCAGAATGGCCGCGCTTGCGGATGCTCGTGAAAAAGCTCAAGAACTGGCCGATGCTGCCGGTTTAAAGCTGGGGAAGATTAAAGCGATTTCGGCAAATGTTCTGCCGTCAAACTCGGTGCCATATTACGACATGTACGGCGCTATGCCTGGTACGGATGTTCCTCCAGGGCTTACTCGCGTAGAGGTTGAATTAGACGTCGTGTTTGAAGTTGTGGCCCCAACAGCCGCTAAAAAATAACTTTGTCATTGCGAGGAATCCTGCAGAGCAGGCGACGAAGCAATCTAGTTGGAATATCGTAGCTAGGTTGCTTCGCTGCGCTCGCAATGACATCTTTAAAATTGTTGATCCAAAAGCGCTATGATGCGATCAATAATCGGACGTATATAAAGGACGCTTGATTCGGTGGAAAAAGGATGGTTAAAAATATGAACGCTAAAAAGGAGATTTTTCCCCGGTCGCAAAATTTTCCCCGATAAGCTGGAGGCAAACTCGTGCGTTCCCGTTTTGCCTATAACGGTGTGCTTAAGTCCGGCATTTTCAAAACGATATTTAAGCGTGCCATCTACTTGCGACTCCGGCAGTGCATTCCAAAAAAGATCTTTCCAGTTTTGATCATCCACATAATTAAATAGCATGATAATGGCGTGGCTGGAGGCCCTTGTGGAAGGGGCAAGACCGGATCCGTCAAACGCCGCTATCTCATCTTGAGGAATACCGACTTCGCGGAAAAAATCATTCAAAACTTCCACGCCCATTTTTTGACTTCCTTCGTCTTTTACAGCTTTCCCTAACGTGCGCACCAACGTTTCCGCATAATTATTTTTGCTGAATTTGAGCATCTCAAAAACCAAATCTTTCAGTGGCGCTGAAGTGTGCACGGTCAGAGGTTTGCTCATCGGTGTTCCCTGGGAGTGGAGAACGCCAGCGCTGGCTTTCATGAGGCCATTTTTTATGAGTTCTTGTTTGAGTACCAAGGCCGCCATACGGCTTGGATCTCTCATCACCGCCGAAGTACGGAACGGCAAATTTTCCATGGTATCTCCTTTTAAGGTAACGCGCCCTGCGGCATCCATCACTGCCGTTATTCCCGTCTTCATGTCATTGGGATTTTGATAATAACTCAGCTCAGAAATCAGCGGAGAATAATGCTCCAGCGGAGTGGTATCAATTCCAAAAATTTCTGTTTCCACATTTTTGCCGCCATGGATTTGAAGCAGATTGTCGTTTATTTGAAGCCCCGTAATGGGCACGGCAAAGTATTCGTCTCGCCATTTTTCATCCCATCCGGGCCCGAATTTTTCTCCTTCAAAAAAGCGATCGTCATAATATAAATCATCCCAAACGGTGTTGTATTGTTTAAGCGACTCAGCGAGCAGAGCCAAATCTTTTTGCTTCAAGCTGGGGTCGCCGCCGCCTAAGAGCAAAAGGTCTTTTGACTGAGGAAGTGATATGACCTGGGTGATGAACCGATACTCCGGTCCAAGCTTGGCCAAACTTGCCGCCGCGGTAAAAAGTTTAAAGTTAGAGCCGGGATGAATGAGTGACTTGGCGTTGTATGAAATGATGGAATTTTTGTCGCCTTCGTATTTGGCATCAAGCGCCAATGTGGCGCCTTTTAATTTCTCACTCTGCGCGGTGCGATCCAGAAATTTATAAAAATTCCGCTGGCGGATAAGCGGCATAACCACAAACAGTCCCAGGGCCAGTGAAATGGCACACAAACCCAAGAAAAAAAGGAGATTTTTACGTTGAATGTTTGTTGACATAACCCAAAAGGGGAGTAGATTAAACACTGTATTCTTATTTATTTTACACTCTTTATTTATGTCAAAGAAATTTCTTACGGCTGCGGTCGCCGGACTTTCCATCGTTGCTTTTAGCGTTTTTTCCTTTGGTAATGCGCTTGCTCTCGATGATGGCAGTGAAGCCGCTTCCGAGCCGCTTACGTCTCCTATCACCCTCTGTAATGCCGCTAAGGCCAGTTACAAGCAAGAAGTGGCTGCCACAAGAGCTAAGGGAATGAGTTTGCAACTCACTCGGGAAGAGATCCAACAAAGTATTCAGGAGATTAAGGATTATCGCGATGCGATTTGTGACCAAGCCGATGCGCTTACTTCAGCCGTAAAACTCTGTAAAGAGGCCAAGAAAAACTATAACCGCGATGTGAAGCAGGCCCGCGCTACTGCGCTGAGTCTTCACCTTTCCAGGGGAACTCTCAAACAACAGCTGAGGAATATTAAGGATTACCGCGATTTGGTTTGCAAAGAAGCGAAGACCGAAAGAAGATCATAACTTAGAATATATGGCCAGACTGCATACTTTCCACAAGTATCTTCTGGCCTTTTTGTTAGCCGGTTCGGTGCTTGCCATTAACCCTTGGCTTACCACGGATGTTTTTGAATTTCCCAAGGTGATTTTGCTTATTTTTTGGGTGGGTATTTTGACACTCTTAAGCATCGTTGATTTTGCGAGTTTGAAAGCTGAGGCCCCATTTTTCCATTGGAAAAAATTGCCACGACCTCTCTTTTTCCTTGGTATTTTTTTTGTGGCGCAACTTCTTGCGTACATATTTTCAGTGAATCCAAAAGTATCGTTGATGGGTGATGGCGTGCGCTTTCAGGGCTTGCTCATGAATATCGAATATGTTCTTTTGGTTTTAAATACTTTTTATTTTTTTGCACGATTCCCGCAGGAAAAAACGCAGTTTCTTTGGAAGTTGATGCAGATCCTTGCAGTCGTGGAATGCTTGCTGGCCCTTCTCCCTTACGTTTTTCCATTAACATTTCCTTTTTACCTTTTTACGCCGGCATTTTTTGCCGGTCGCGTTTACGGCACCTTTGGGAATCCCAACTACTTGGCAGCTTTTCTCATCACGGTTTTGCCGTTTGTTATTTTTGATGTCCCAGGCCGAGCCGTCGAGGCGGGGCAACCTCTTAAGAAATTTTTGGCTTATCCGCTCGTAGCGCTCATCATGTTCACACTTTTTTTAACGGGAAGTCGAAGCGCGTGGATCGCACTTCTTCTAGCGTTCTTGGGCCTTGGCATCATCCAAATAATAAAAGATAAACAGTATAAAATAATGGCGGTGGTTTTTGGAATCGTACTTTTTTTGGCGCTCGGTTTCATTTTCAAAAGCACGCTTACGGCAACGATTCCTCAGGCCAGTCGGCTTTCATTTGATACCGCAAATTCCACGTCACTTAAAACTCGCCTCCATTTGTGGAAGGCTGGAATAAAAATGGCTTTGCAGCGCCCTATTACGGGCTATGGCCAAGAAACCATAAAAGGAAATATTGAGCCGTACTTGCCCGAGTATCTTGCTGCCAATGACGTATTTTTTATTGATAGAACCCATAGTGAACTTATTGATATCTTCGTCACCCAAGGGTCGCTTGGGCTCATCGGTTACCTTGGTTTTTTTGGACTTATTTTTTGGCGCGGAGCGGTGCGGTTATTCCAAAATGGCTTAAAACAAAGTTCACCTTTGTTGGTCGCCACCTTCACGGGTTTGGT
The DNA here is from genome assembly GCA_038062615.1 of Patescibacteria group bacterium. Lineage (GTDB taxonomy): Bacteria > Patescibacteriota > Gracilibacteria > UBA1369 > UM-FILTER-53-11 > JBBTWV01. The sequence goes on from JBBTWV010000025.1 coordinate 4,069, forward strand.
GGCGCTTTTTCTTTTTCATGCCGTAAATTTTTCCACGACATCAAGTAATACCTTCTTGTACCTGCTTTCAGCCTTGCTGTACGTCCTCTAGGGATTTGGTATAATAAACTTTGCTTTTTCTAACTTTTCTTTATGGAGCGTGCTCCTTTCATTCAAAGACCCCGAGGCGGACTTACCACCCTTATTATTGTGGCGCTTATTATTAGCGGTGTCTTTTTGTATTTAGAGCCCTCCGACGGAAAAGTGAGTGAGGTTCCGCTTTCCACTTTTTTGGAGCAGGTTAAGTTGGGTGAAGTTACCGCCGTACAGGTTAAGGATAACCGCCTGAATATCCTCTTAAAAGATGGGAAACAGGTATTCACCATCAAGCAGTCCAATCAAAAAATAAATGACATTTTTGAGGGAATTTCGCCAGAGGTTTTAAATAAAGTGAAAGTGCAGGTGGAAGACACCGAAAGTACCTCATTTTGGATGCAGCTCCTTATTAGCGTCGTGCCATTTTTGCTTATTGTCGGGTTTTTCTTTTTCATGTTCCGCCAGGCGCAGGCTACCAATAATCAGGCGCTGTCGTTTGGTAAGAGCCGCGCGCGGCTCTTTGATAAAGATACCAAAAAAACAACCTTTGCCGACGTAGCTGGTGCCAAGGAGGCAAAAACCGAGCTGATTGAAGTAGTGGATTTTCTCAAGAGTCCGGCAAAGTACCAGAATATGGGTGCCAAAATTCCTAAAGGGGTACTGCTTATTGGCGCTCCAGGAACCGGTAAGACCTTACTTGCTCGCGCCGTGGCAGGCGAGGCCGCTGTTCCATTTTTTAACATTTCCGGTTCAGAATTTGTAGAAATGTTTGTTGGTGTCGGGGCCAGTCGTGTTCGTGATTTATTTAAACGTGCCAAGCGCAATGCTCCCTGCATCGTTTTTATTGATGAGATTGATGCGGTGGGACGCCAGCGCGGAGCCGGTTTGGGTGGAGGTCATGACGAACGCGAGCAGACCCTGAATCAGATTCTTACGGAAATGGATGGATTTGAAACCGGCACCAATATCATCGTTATGGCAGCCACCAATCGTCCGGATGTTTTGGATCCGGCCTTGCTTCGTCCCGGTCGTTTTGACCGCCGCGTGGTGGTGGATCAGCCGGACATTAAGGATCGTGAAGAGATTCTCAAGGTCCACGCACGCGGCAAGCCTCTTATGCGTGAGGTTGATTTTGAAAAAATTGCCAAGCAGACTTCGGGATTTGTTGGCGCCGATTTGGAGAACCTCATGAACGAGGCGGCCATTTTGGCGGCACGCCACAACAAAAAGAAGATCGGCATGAAAGAGATCGAACACTCCATTGAAAAGGTTCTCATGGGCCCGGAACGCAAATCTAAAGTGATGTCCAAAAAAGAAAAGGAGATTACGGCTTTCCATGAAGTTGGGCATGCACTTGTGGCTCAACTCACGCCAGGATGCGATCCGGTGCATAAGGTTTCCATTATTGCTCGCGGCATGGCGCTGGGTGTTACGTGGTTTATGCCTGATGAAGACAAACACCTCTATTCCAAGTCCAAATTTGAAGCCGAGTTGGCATCTCTCCTAGGCGGATACGTGTCTGAGGAGCTTACGTTTGGGCCAGAAAATGTTACGACCGGTGCTTCCAACGATTTAGAAAAAGCCACGGAAATTGCCCGCAAAATGGTGACGCTCTACGGCATGAGCCAGCTTGGGCCGGTCATTTATGGTGATCACAATCGCGAAATTTTCTTAGGTCGCGACTTTGGTCATGTTCGCAACTATTCCGAAGAAATTTCCTCTAAAATTGATTCCGAAATTCACCGGCTCATTGCGCAGTCATACGATCGCGCCAAGGAAATTCTCATGAAATCAAAAAAGAAGCTGGCAGAAATTGCCGCTGTCTTGCTAGAAAAAGAAACCCTCACGCGTGAAGAGTTCGCCGCATTCTTTGATACACAAAAGTTGGAACCGGTTCTCGCTGATGTGCGAAAAGTTTAAAATATTTCTATGGCTATCCTAAAGAAATCCACGCCGCGTCAATCAGAAACCAAGGTGGTTCCGGATGATAAAGACGGGACGCTGCCTTATTTGGCACCATCTATGAACATGGAGGAGCAGCCCGTGGGGCCCGCCACGGGCGGGCTTACAAATGAAGAAGGACAACTTGCGCTTGATGTTTTTCAGACGGCTGATGAAATTGTCGTCGTCGCTCCTATTGCCGGTGTAAAATTTTCTGATCTTTCTATTACGATCACCGACGAAGTCCTCACGCTTAAAGGTCGTCGTAATTTTCATTTTAATGTTCAGCCGTCGGATTATTTTACCCAAGAATGTTTCTGGGGGCATTTTTCACGTTCCGTTATTTTGCCAGAATCCGTAGATACCTCTAACGTAAGCGCTTCTTTTAAGACGGGAATCCTCACCATCCGTATTCCAAAGATCGAAAAAATCCGCACCCGAATGATTAAGATTAGAGAAGAATAGAGTATAATAACGGCATGAATATTTTTGAAAAGATTTTTCGTAACCTCAATAAAGAAAAAGTAAGCTACATCGTGGTGGGGGGCGTGGCAGTAAATCTTCATGGCTACATACGATTTACGGGTGATCTTGATTTGCTCGTGCTTTTAAATGAGAAAAATATTCAAAAAATGGATAAGGTTATGAAG
>JBBTWV010000026.1:0-15918 GCA_038062615.1 Patescibacteria group bacterium
TTATGTGGTTATAACCACTGTACCTTCCCCACCTTTAAGAGACTAATCGCCAGAAAAATTTCATAAACGTATGGTAAAAGAACTGCAAAACATGTTTTTTGTTTATTTGTAAATATAAAAATATTGACTATGAGTGTACGCTCACATAAACTGCAATTACTTTATTAACTTATTTATTTTATGGCACCAGTATCGGAAAGAAAAAAGGCGCTGGACCTTGCGCTCGCTCAAATAGAAAAGAATTTTGGGAAAGGTTCCATTATGAAGATGGGGGATTCAAAGCGGCTCCCTATTGAGACCATCTCAACGGGTTCGATTTCTCTGGACCTTGCTCTTGGCGGAGGCATTCCTCGAGGTCGCGTGTGTGAAATTTACGGTCCTGAGTCTTCAGGAAAGACGACGTTAACGCTCCATATTATTGCCGAGGCTCAGCGTAAAGGAGGCCAGTGTGCTTTTATTGATGCAGAACATGCGCTTGATCCTGAATATGCCAAACGGATTGGGGTGGATATGAATAATCTCTTGGTCTCTCAGCCGGATAGCGGAGAACAAGCCTTAGAAATTACCGAGACCTTAGTAAGGTCCAATGCCATTGATGTTATTGTTATTGATTCCGTGGCGGCGCTTACGCCTAAGGCAGAAATTGAAGGGGATATGGGTGACAGCCACATGGGACTTCAGGCACGTCTTATGAGCCAGGCTTTGCGTAAACTCACGGGCTCCATAAGTAAGTCCAAGACGTCCGTGATTTTCATCAATCAGATCCGTATGAAGATTGGAATTATGTTCGGCAATCCGGAAACTACCACCGGTGGCCACGCCCTCAAGTTTTATTCTTCCGTGAGAATGGACATTCGCTCTATTGGTAAGATTGAAGATGCCTCGGTTACCGATCACAAAGAAATTGTGGGTATTCGCGCCAGGGTAAAAATTGTAAAGAACAAAATTGCTCCGCCATTTAAGACGGCTGAGTTCGACATCATGTATAATAAAGGGATCTCCTTTGTAGGTGATCTTCTGGATCTTGGAGTGAAATATGAACGAATCCACAAGAGCGGAGCCTTCTATAGTTATGGTGATACCAAGCTTGGCCAGGGGCGTGAGGGTGCTAAGGGCTTCCTCATGGGAAATGAGAAGGTTGCTAAGGCTATTGAGGTGGACATACGCAAATTTTTAGCAGCTCCGCCGGTTTTAGCGACGGCAGGTACCGAGGGAGTAGAAGAAGTTGAAGAGGAGGACGAGGACGAAGAATAGGCGATGATGTCATTGCGAGTTTCGCATGGCAGGACTTCCTTGTGTGATTATCTCTATGCGTAATCCTTATCAATCCCTCCTCAACTATTCATTTTGGCTTTTAGGCCGCAAGGCGTACACCGAATCTGAGTTACTCACGCGGCTTAAAAGAAGAGGAGAGAAGGTTAAACTTCCAGATCTTGAACAGACGGTTGCTCAAGTAATGTTGCGTCTCACGGAGCTTAACTACATCAATGACGACAAAATTTTAGAAAATTATTTTGAGTACCGGCTTGCGGCAAAACCCGTGGGCCGGTATTTCTTTTTAAACGAAATGAGACGGCGGGGAATATCTTCCAAAAAAGCCGCTGCCGCCTGGGATAAACGCCGTATTGAAGAAAAGTCTTTAGCGCTTGCCTTAGTGGAGTCTCATAATCGCCAACTTGCCGGTCTGCCCCTTCTTAAAAAGAAGAAGAAAATTGCCAGTTTATTGGCAAGCCGAGGTTTCTCTTCGGATGTTGTATGGGGGATTTTAGGCGCGGCCAGCTCTTGACAAATAAGCATCTATGCAGTAGAGTCGCTGCTCTATGAAGCCTTTCTTGGATGGATTTGACGGAGTCGAAAGGGCTGTAGCTATATGTGCTATGGCTGTTTGGATCGTTATCCCTCATAGCGGCTGATATTGCACGCAGGGTGTCTGAGGCGGTTGGTACTCATAGTGTGGTGCATCCTCCTCGTAGGATTTCAGAGTCACCTCAAACTCAAATAAATCTTGCTCAAAGTGATTGCCCTGGAATGTTGCGTACCATTGGCGATGAGACATGTTGTCTGGAGATAAAAGGTCTTGCTGATAGCTTTGCTGGAAAGTTGAAATTATGCTGCGGCCCTAGTTCGGGTGGGGATTGCAAAAAGCTTACTGGACAGGAAATTGAAGACATTATTGTCGCTGATAATAATACTGGTAAACGCAAGTGTTCTTCGGGCGATGGAATATTGCTATCTCCACGCGGGTCTCCAAGTAAAGATGTGTGTATAACATTGCAAGGTCAAGGAGACGACGTTGCTATCAATTTTTGCACCGAGCCTCCTGGCGATGTTTATTGTATAAAGCTTACCGTTGAATGATACGGTGTAACTCTATTTTAGATTGCCATGAAGGAGAAAAATCTGTATCTTAGAGCCATAGGATAAGTAATAATCCTGGTTTTTCTATATCTTTTTTTCTTTCTATGTTGTCTCCATTTCTTGCCGCTATCAATCAGTTGGCCGATGAAAAAAATCTTCCCCGTGAGGTAGTTGTTGATACGGTGAAGGCCGCTTTGCGTGCCGCTTACCGCAAAGACTACGGTACTCGTGACCAAAATGTGGAAGTAGATTTGGATGATAAATCTGGGAATATTGCCGTTTTTGTGGTTAAGGATGTCGTTAAAAAGGTTGAGCTGGAAGATCAGCAGATGACCGTTGCTGATGCCAAAAAATACAAGCCTGACGCCGCAATTGGTGATGTTATTCGTATGGATGTTACTCCCGTCGGTTATGGCCGCATTGCGGCGCAATCAGCCAAACAGGTTATTATTCAACGTTTGCAAGAAGCCGAACGCGAGCTTATGTATCAGACCTTCAAAGATCGCGAAAACGAACTCCTTAATGCGTTGGTTCACCGCGTAGAGCGGAATCAGGTTTATATAGACCTAGATCGCGTGACGGCGGTGTTGTCGCCGGACCAGCAAATTCCTGGCGAGCGTTATTTTGGCGGACAGAGAATCAAAATTTATTTGGATAAAGTTATTAAGACCACGAAAGGACCTCAGCTCCTTATTTCTCGGACTCACCCTCAACTCGTGCGTAAACTTTTGGAATTAGAAATTCCAGAGATCAAGGCCGGAGTGGTAGAGGTAAAGGCCATTGCGCGTTCTCCCGGAGTTCGCTGCAAGATCGCCGTTTCCTCTAACGATCCAAAAGTAGATCCGATTGGTTCCTGCGTAGGTCAAAAGGGAGTACGCGTGCAAAATGTCACTGAAGAGCTCAATGGTGAGCGCATAGATGTGATCCAGTGGCATCAGGATGCCCAAAAATTTATTCAGGCGGCGCTTTCTCCCGCCAAAATTTTCCATATTAAAATTGATGAAAACATCAGGCGTGCTTCGGTTTATGTGAATCAAGATCAACGGCCGTTGGCCATCGGCAAACAGGGGCAAAATGTGCGATTGGCGTCACAACTTTCTGGTTATGAAATTGACATCCTTGATGTGAAAGATCTTCCTGAAGGTTCTATTACTGAATCCGGGACGGTTGCCGCACCTATGGTTCAGCCTAAGGAAAAGGAACATGTGGTTAAGATCCAAGATCTTGAAGGTCTCACGGCTGATTTGGTGGCCAAACTTGCCGCTGCTAATCTTACGGAGGTGGAACAGCTCAAGGGACTTGCCGCCAAGGACATTGCGTCCATTGAGGGTATTGATGAAGCCGGTGCTCAGCGTATTGCGGATGCCGTGAAGAAGGTAAAATAAGTAATTGTGTAACAGGCATCAATGAGTTGCGTTTCAACGGGTATGATTATGCTATTTTGAAAGCTCAAAGGGAAGGTCACTATGATATTGATTGCGACGGTGCTCGTGCGGCGCAAGTTACGATAGAGCCGTAAATATTTATTTTCGACGATTATGATGGTGGGAATATCCTCTACCGAGTTTTGTTGGTTGAGTACGAAAAGAACTGCCTCTATGAATCTTATGAGCTGCTTCGTTTTGTGGCGCGTATGATCTTTTTCGAGGTAATTTTTGTTCTATTTCTAAAGGTACGCCTGGAGGATTTTGATTCCAAAGTATGCTGAGTATTTTTATAAGATATGCTGATTTGAGGGCGGCGACGATCTCAAATCTTTCCTTGATACCCAAAGGATTCACAAACGGTTCTTCAAATAATGGTGATTCATCATTCTCCTGTAAAGGAAGTGGAAGCTCTCTCTGGTGAAGATCATCTGCCACAGTTGATCCTGTAAAATCCACTTCGCCTTCATTGTGGCCATCAGTACCATCGAGCTCAGCAAAACTTGTGTTTGAAGCTTCGTTGTCGTTACTGAGTGTTACGGCACAAGCTTCTGGTGTACGTGAAGTGGTTGGCTCGAGTGGCTTTAATGGTTCGTCTGGACTTGGTGCTCCGACATGAGCTGTTGGAGTATGGAGAGATTCTAATAATTGAAGGCTGCCTTCTCCTAAGATGAGCGAGGCACTTGCAATGAAAACAGCATGCCTCAATCGTTCAACTCTGTAAGGAGATGGTGAGTTGAGTATGCTAGGCGTTGCCTCTGGTCGTATTATTTTTTGGCTCGAAGGAATTTCATCATTTTGTGACATAAGATGTATATTGTATACATATTTGGCATTTTGTCAAGTATATTCGAAGTGCTATTGATCCAGTGTCCGTCCTGTCCCGGAGGGTTTTCAACGAGCCCCTTTTATGGTAAAATAGAAAGATTCAATATGGCTGATAATACCCAAAATACAGCGGCACGGGATGAGGCACTCACGAACATTAATCGCGGGCTAGAGGAGAATGTCACTAAGGAGCGTGCTAACTATTTAAAACTGCCATACATTGATGTGGGAATTTTTCCTATTAACCCGGATCTTTTGCATTTGGTTTCGCCGGAAGATGCCAAGCGCGCCATGCTTATGCCGTTTTTTAAGAATGGCAAAAAGTTGAGGGTGGCGGCGGCAAATCCTACGCGAGCGGAGGCGCGGGAAGTGATAAAAAATATTGAGTCGCGCGGATATGAAGTGCAGATTAATTTGGCTTCCAACGCCAGTGTCACGGAGGCTTTTCGGCATTACGTTTCGGAGCAGTATCGCGCTACGGAAGAAGTAAAAAATGTAGTGACTCAGGAAGAAATTCATTATGAAAAAGAGCTCGAAAATCTAGCAAAGTTAAAAGAAACATTGGCAACCTTGCCGGCAGAGGAGGCTTTGAATTTTTTGCATGTTTCGGCCATTAAAGCCGGTGCGTCGGATATTCACTATCAGCCCGAAGAAACGGCTTGCACCCTGCGTTTTCGTATTGATGGCGTGCTGCATGATGTCTTTGAAATCAGCCGCGATGTGTACGAGCATTTGGCAAGTCAGCTCAAATATAAATCCAATATGAAGTTAAATGTGGCCAACGTGCCGCAGGATGGGCGTTTTCGTTTTATTGTGAATGATCGCAAGATTGATGTGCGTGTGGCGTCTTTGCCAACGGAATTTGGCGAGTCTTTTGTCTGCCGTATTTTGGATAGTGGTAAACATTTTGCCACGTTTGAAGAATTGGGATTTTGCGGACGCTCGCTTACTATCTTGCAAAAAAGTGCGGAGTTATCGCAGGGTATGGTGCTGGTGACGGGGCCTACGAGCTCAGGAAAAACGACCACGCTTTATGTGCTCCTTACGGATTTTAATAAGCCCGAGTTGAAGGTTATTACCCTGGAAGATCCTATTGAATATCACCTCAAGGGCATTACGCAGAGCCAGATGGATGAGAAGCATGGATATAACTTTTCTGCTGGTTTACGCTCCATTTTGCGTCAGGATCCGGACGTGGTGATGATCGGTGAAATTCGTGATTTGGAAACGGCTGAGGTGTCTACCCAAGCGGCGCTTACGGGTCACGTCTTGCTCTCTACGCTCCATACCAACAGCGCGGTGGATACGATTCCCCGTCTGATGACTATTGGCGTTCCGAGTTTTATGATCGCTCCGGCGCTTTCGGTGATTGTGGCGCAGCGCTTAGTACGTCGGCTTTGCCAGTGCAGTGAGGATCGAGAAATAACCGCTGAGGAGCGTGCATCTTTTGAAAAAACGCTCAAGGATATTGTTGCTGTGGATCCAACGAGCGTCGTACAAATTCCAGAAAAAATTAAAAAACCGAAGGGCTGCGAGCTGTGTAGTGTAACAGGATTCCGTGGACAGATGGTGGTTTCGGAAGTGCTTTCGGTGGATGATGAAATTGAGGATGCTATTTTGAAAAATAAATCCGCACCGGAAATTTTTGCGATTGCTCGTCGCAAAGGAATGATTACGTTGGCGGAAGATGGTGTTTTGAAAGTTCTCAAGGGGCAAACAACTCTGGAAGAACTTCATCGTGTTACCAACGCTTGAGCTCCGGAAATTTTCACGAGTCCTTTGAGTTCTAAAAACGAAAGAAGGGTATTTATGCGTGCGGTGGGGAGTTCGGTTTCGGCTACCAGTTCATCTACCGAGCGCGGTGATTTTTGCAGAAGTGAGTAGATGGCTTCTTCATCTGCATTTAAAAGGCTGGCGCCGGGGATTTTGTTTTTGCTCTGGGCTGCATGAAGAGGGAGAGTAATGCCGCTGAGTTCGAGATATTTGAAAATGTCGTCCAAGCATGTTACGGGAAAGGCTTTGCTATCGCGTATGAGCCGGTTTCCGCCAAGGCTTGCTTCTTGGGTAATATTGGCTGGAAGGGCAAAAACATCGCGGTTATATTCTAGTGCCAAGCGAGCGGTGATGAGCGCTCCGGATTTTTCCGGCGCTTCAATAACTAAGGTAGCCAATGACATGCCGGCAATAATTCGGTTTCTTTGAGGAAAAGTTCCGGCGCGGGCTTCAAAATTATCTTCATATTCAGTAAGAATGGTGCCATTTTTTTGGATCTCATTTGCGAGTGGAATATTACATGGCGGTGAAATGTTATGAAGTCCCGAGCCCAACACCGCGGTAGTTTTCCCACCGGCATCCAAAGCTGCTTGGTGCGCGATGGCATCAATTCCGTAGGCCAGGCCACTCACAATATGAAAGCCACCGCGCGTAAGGCCGGCGGTGAACTGTTTGGCCATTTGCTTGCCATAGGAGGTGGCGTGGCGCGTGCCAACCACCGCAAAGAATGATTCGGCAGGACCTGGAGTTTGTCCCAAGAAAAAAAGTCGCTCCGGCGAATCCGAAATTTCACGCAGCAGGGGAGGATACATCGGATTATTTTTCCAGATGATGGCGGATTTGGCTTGCGGCATAAAGAGAAGTTGGGATATAATAGGGTTGGTAATTGAAGCGAAAGCTGAAGTTGCCTGGTGGATATGTGGGGATTTCCTCACGCCCAGAGGCTCCCTGGTAAGGAGTCTCTTTTTTTGCCAACGATGGTGGACGTGTGGGGAGTCGAACCCCAATCATTGGGGTGGTAAAGCCTGATGATGAAACCGTTCCACGCCCACATACGATGGCGGGCTGACTTTATCAACCTCTTATGAAATTTCTCTAAACTTTTGATGAATTTTTTGTGAAAAAAAGATGACACGCCATGAGAGTTGCCTTCTGGCCGAAAATGGCTTACAAATAAGGTATGGTGATGCCATCGAAGAAGGTTGTGACGGTTGATTACGCCGCCCTGGATAAAGCCAAAAACGCCTTTATTGTGGCGAGCAGAAAAACGCTTGGTTTTGCCAAACGCTATGGGTTTCTTCCAAGCGGTGCACTAGGTGCCAGCGCCAATGTTTTTAGTTTGGATCTCAAACCATTCCTCGAGAATGGGGCCAAACAACTTTTTGTGACTCTTTTGCCAGAAGGTTTAGGCACGGCTGATGATGCTCGCCCGAATGATTTGAACGAACGCGAGCTGGTTCGTTTTTGGCATAACATCGGCATAAAAACGGTAGCAGTTATGACCAATGACGCTGCTGCCACGGGGATGCAAACGATTCTTATTTCACTCTACCTGCCATCCAGCGAGCCGGAAAAAGTTTTTGATAAAGCTTTTATGGAAGGCTTTTTGAAGGGATTTGTGGAAGGGTGCCGCCAAGTGGGTTGCGTATATTTTTCGGGGGAGACCCCTCAGCTCAAGAATAAAATCTTCCCAGGAAAGTTGGATATTGCCGGCGCACTTTTTGGGATCATGCCCCCAAAACAAACTCCCATTTCTAGCGAACGCTTAAAAGCAGGGGATCATATTGTTTTTGTGGAGAGTTCCGGGCCTCATGAAAACGGCTTCACGACCCTGAGGAAGTTAGCTGAAAATCTGCCGCATGGGTACCACACCAAACTTCCCAGTGGAAAAGAGTACTTTGAAGCCCTCAATGCACCTTCGGTACTTTATACGTCCCTCATCCAGGATATTTTAAAGGCCGGCATTGTCCCTACGAATATTGAGCCGATAAGCGGACATGGTTGGCAAAAACTCATGCGTGCCAAGAAAAGTTTTTCTTATGTGATTGAAAAAATGCTCCCGGTGCCGGAGATTTTTAGTTTCGTACAAATGCAAACTGGCATGACGGCAGAGCAGATGGTGAAGATTTTTAATTATGGAGTGGGTTACGCTATTTTCACTTCCAGTGAAAAAGATGCTAATGCCGTGGTGCGTTTAGCTCACAAACAAAAGCTTAAAGCCGTAGTTGCTGGAAAAGTTCACGCCTCAAAAAAACGGGAAGTGATTATAAAACCTCTCAACGTTGTTTTAAGCGGAGAGTCTTTTACCCTTAAAAAATAAAACTTCCCCGCAGCTCACTGCTGGGAAGTTTTATGCGAGCGCACAGCGCGAGCGCGAGTAAGGCGAACAATCCGGCTCAGCTGGTTGTGAGCCGCAACGAGCTTATATAATAAAAGCGGACTGACGGTGAGGATTAAAGAAGAGGTGAGTGGACACCAGCTTTTTAAGCTCTTCCTGAGCCACTTTTTGGCTTTTTGTGGGAATGGTAATTTCCCACAGCGTACCGGTTAAAACGCCAGTTACTTCGCTCATTTTAAGTCGCTTTTGGATGGCGCTTGCCTTGGCAGTCCCTACAAAGTCTGGCTTTTCGCGCACCAGTAAGCGGAAGGTAATGCCAGCATCGTCGGTATTTTCAGCTTTTGGAATCGGCAAAAACTTCTCGCGCTTGGCATCGTACGTCAGTTTTTCTTTTGGAAACTGGACCGTCGCCCATTCTTTGTTCGTGTTTAAGAGCAGGCCGCTTTTGATAATCTTACTCATAACTTTTGGCAGATCCGGTTTGCCCTGGTAGCCAAGCTCTATATGACTGGCACGTTTAAGCGTTACTTTAGGCCAGCCCAAATTTTTTAGCGTCATCTCAAAAGTTTCGGCTTCGTTATCGGTAATAATAAGAGCGATCATCATTTGGAGGCTTTTTGCCTGAGGCTGGAATACTGAAAGTGGCCAAAGTGAAATTGGCTTAGCGTTTAAATGATGGACGCGATTTTTGCCGAGTCCTTCCGCTTTGCGATCATTGAGTGAGTCGCGCAGAGAGGTGAAAAGTTTTTCGCTGGCTTTGGAAGCACGCTCCAGATGCGGCATAATCGCCATCACATTTCCCGCTGGGTTACTGAGGGCAGCCACATTAAACATAGCTCCATTGGGATTTACCGGAAAATTATCGGTAATTACTCCCGTTTCATCGCAGTAGCGGAAGGCCATCTGGTCCTTTGCTTTAAGGTACAGCATGAGATCTGGAATATCGGTAGCAAAACGTCCCTCACCGTGAGCAATAGGTGCTTGAATGATCTCACCTTCATTAAAATTTTTGGTGAACATACAGCTACCTTTGGATGATGTGCACTTGAAACTTACCCAGGCGTTGTAGTAGCTCCCAAGTATCTCGCCATTTCCATTTATTCTTTTATTGCGCGCCAAAGCCATCGCCAGCTTGTTGCCATCAATGCCGGGAATGAGTCCGGACTCCACCAAAATTTGTGCGCCGTTACAGATTCCTAAAACCGGTTTGCCTTGCCCGGCTTGAGTTTTGATGACTTCCATAATTGGGTCCAGCGCGGCAATAATCCCCGCGCGGCCACGATCTTCATAAGAAAAGCCTCCGCCAATAACGTATCCATCATATTTGGCGAGTTTCTCTGGCAAGTCGTTCCAGCGGAAAAATTCACCACGCATGCCGCAGCGGTTAATCTCGCGGCGAGTTTCATACTCCGTATTGAGCCCTGGAAATTGAATGATAGCGATCTTGTGCATATATTATTTTAACTTATCACGAAGTCCATCTACCCAAGCGGTGCGCATGGCGCCCAGTTTTACATTGAGCACCTCTTTGCCAAAATCAAAGGCGATCAATTTGGGAGCGCGAGTGGTAAAGCCCAGCCGGATGAGCGGAACTCCCATTCTCCCGGCCACAATTTTGGCTTTGTTCACATTCTTGCGTGAAATTTCGAGCACAAATCCACCGGTTTCTGAGAATAATTTTTTGTCGGTTCGCAGTGGTTTTACTTTTTTCCCTTTAGATGGACGCTCATCAATGGTGCTCACCACCATTTTAGCGCCGACTTTACCGGTACCATTACCTCCCAGGCACATCTCTGCCACCGTACAAGCTAGCCCTCCATCAGAAATATCATGACAGCTTTCTACGATGCCATCACTGATCATATCCGTTACCGCATTTATTTCTTTTCTTACATCTTCAAAATCTGGTTTAGGAAGATTGGCCCCAAGTTCGCCGTATAGATTATAGTAGGTACTTGCGCCCAGCTCATCTTTTCGCGGACCAATTAAAAAAAGGTGATTGCCTGGTGCTTTAATCTGGAAATTGATGGCGCGATCTACATTTTCCATACGGCCGAGCGTGGCTATGATGGCCTGTGGTGCAATGGAGCCGCGCTCCGAGATATTATAGAGACTGACGTTGCCCGAAATGCAGGGGAGAGGAACAACCGGCTCGGGTTTTTTCTTTTTTTCTCCTTTCTTGCCGGTCTCCGGTTCCTTTTTCTCCGCTTCTTTGTCTCTTAAGCCAATGCCTTTAAGCGCATCGGCAATACCTTTAACGCCTTCTACAAATTCCCACATCTGATCCGGTTTTTCTGGGTTTCCATAATTTAAGCAGTCAGTGATGCACCATGGAGTGGCACCCACCGCGGCGGTGTTCCGGCAACTTTCTACTACCGCGTTGGCGGCTTGCCAGTAAGGGTCAATTTGACCATGGAATGGATTGGCATCGGTTTTGAGCGAGATGCCAATTTTTTGGAACTCTTTGGGAACATCTTCTCGATTTCTAAAAGGTGCCATTACACCGGCGTCGCCTTGGCCAGCTTCAATAACACAAAGTGACTGCACATTTTTGTCATAAGATTCATAAATAGGTGCGCGGCTGGCAATATTTTCGTGCGCCAGGAGTTTTAAAAACACGGCATTTAAATCTCTTGGGAGTGGGAATTTTGGCTCGTGGAAAGCCTTGCGGCGAGCCTTTGCCGGACGATTATAAAGAAGACCCGAAGTAATGTCGCTTGCCTTGGCATCGCACACGTTGGTGCCAGCATATTTAAGGATGTAGTTGCCTTTTGTTACTTTTCCTATGACCGCGGCTTGCGCCCCCTTGGCAATTTGAGGCAGAGCCCACGTCTCATTAAAATGTTTGAGCACCATCTTGGTTATATCTTTTGGCACAATCCAGCACATGCGTTCTTGCGTTTCGGAACAGGCAATAACCTGTGGCGGTAAGCCCTGCACGGAGGTCGGAACTTTTTCTAAATCAATTTCGGCGCCGTATCCTGCGCTGCCTACCATTTCTACAGTGGCGCACATACATCCGCCCGCACCAAGATCCTTAAATCCAACTTTCGATGTAAGCTTTTTGTCTTTCAAAATCTCAAAGAGATCATACGTGGCCTCCATAATATGGCGCTTCAAAAATGGGTTTGGCTCTTGCACCGCGCCCTTATTCTTCTCGCGTTCGGCTTCGTTAAGTTGGAATGAGGCAAACGCTGCGCCGCCCATACCGCTCATGTCCGTTGGCTTGCCCACAAGGATAATGTCATGGCCTTTTTCGCCAGCGCCTTTTGGTGCCGTGGAGTGAATAATCTCATCTTCACTCAAAAGTCCAAGTGCCACCACGTTTACCAAGCAGTTGTCATTAAAAGTTTCATTAAAATAGACATCACCGGCCAAATTTGGCACGCCAATAGGGTTTCCGTAACCGCCAACGCCGCTCACCACACCTTCGGCGATGAGCTTTGTCTGATTCCGGCTAATTTCACCAAACCGCAGTGGATCGGCAATAGCAATAACGTGAGCACCCATGCAGAGGACGTCTCTCACGCACCCGCCCACACCTGTTGCAGCGCCTTCGTAAGGCACCACTTGTGAGGGATGATTGTGACTCTCATGCGAAATAACGATGCCGTACTTTTTGCCATTTATTTTGGCGATTTCCACAATTCCGGCGTCTTCGCTTGGGCCAAGCATTACATTTGGGCCCGTTGTCGGCAGCATTTTTAAGTGGCGTCTGCTGGACTTGTAGGAGCTGTGTTCGGAACCTTGAATACCCCAAATAGTGGCTTCGGTAAGGGTAGGGTCGCGACCCAAAAGCTTGCGAACTTTTATGGCTTCTACGGCCGTGAGTCCAATTTCGTGTTCCCTTAAAACTTGAGCTATTTTTCTCTCCGGCAATTTATTAAGCTCAAGGGTTTTTTCGGCGTAGGGCATAGAGAGAAGCAAGAATCCGCTTGAAGATTAGTGGAAGATTTGTTTTTAGGCAACAAGTCTGCCGTCCTCTAAATAAATAATTCGCTGGCCGGCTAAGTTTACCAGCGGTTTATTGTGAGTGGTGAGGATGACGGTGACCCCGCTCATGTTGATTTTGAGCAGTTCTTTAAGGACGAGCTGGGCGTTTTCAAAATCCAGGTTGCCGGTGGGTTCATCGGCGATGACGAGTTTTGGTTTGTGGACGATGGCGCGCGCGAGCGCGATACGCTGAGCTTCGCCACCGGAAAGTTCATGCGGGTAGTGGTCTTGAAGATGGCGGACGTTTAAGGAATCGAGCGCGCGCGGCACCAGTTCCATAATTTCTGGCAGGGCATAATCACAGGCCTCCAGCGCAAAAGCCACGTTCTCAAAAACGGTTTTACGCGGCAGAAGTTTGTAGTCTTGAAAAACTGCACCAAGGTTTCTTCTATACCGTTGGAGCTCCTCATCATCCAGTGATCGCAAATCCCGTTCGTTCACCGTCAGCATCCCCTCCGTGGGTCGCTCCATCCCTAAAATCAGCTTCATGAGCGTTGTCTTTCCCGCGCCAGAAGGTCCTACAATAGAAACAAACTCACCCGGCTTAATTTGTAAATCAATATTACTGAGCACATCGCGCTGGCCAAACCGCTTGGTAACGCCATCAAAAATGATCATAATAAAAAACTAAGGATATTTTTTGGTGAGCCATTCTTTAAGTCGCTTCATGCCTTCATCAATTTCCGGCAGCGTACATCCAAAACAAAATCGCAAATGCCCGCGCCCTTCTGGCCCAAAAGCCGATCCGGGAACCGTAGCCACATGGGCTTCATTCAAAATATCCAACGCCAGCTGAACATCATCCGTTCCAGGCACCAAAAATTTCACCAGAGCGTAATAGGCTCCGCGTGGTTTTACATAACTGAACCATTTTTTCATCTCATCGAGGTGCATGCAAAGCCGGTCGCGGCGATCTTGCAGCGTTTGCCGAAGTTCTTCCACACAAGCTTGGTCTCCAACCGTTGCCGCTAAAGCCGCCACTTGGCTTGGACGCGGTGCCGAAACAATAAAAGAGTCATGAATTTTGAGCATCTGGCGAATCATGCCTTCTTCGGCAAAAACATACCCCACGCGGTAACCCGTCATGGCATATTCCTTTGAAAAACTAAAACAGCTAATGCGATTTTTTCGCAGACGTTCATCCGAAACCAGAGTTGGCAGTTTTGCTCCATCAAAAAGCAAAAAGTCGTACGGCTCGTCGGTAATAACAATAAGATTGTGTTTGAGAGCCGCCTCCGTGAGCGCGTCCAGTTCTTTTTGCGTAAAAATGCAGCCAGTAGGATTTGAAGGAGAATTAATAATCATCGCTTTTGTTTTTGGAGTAATGAGCGAAGGCAAAAGATCCAAACGCATCGCCCAATTATTATTTTCATCTAAAGGAAGATATTTAGGAATTCCGCCCGCAAGAGTGACTTGTTCGGTATACGAAGAAAAACCAGGAGAGGTAATAATGACTTCTTCGCCAGGATTCACGGTGCACTGGATGGCATCCATAAGCCCTTCCATAGCGCCTGCCGTTACCAACAGTTCCCGCTTCCAGTTCACCTCAATGCCAAACTTTTTTTGGAGTCGCTCGGCAAGAGCCTGGCGTAAAACCGGTAGCCCCATAGAGGGGGAGTAGCGCCCCAACAGAGGGTCTTCGTCCAGCGCTTTCTTAAGCACTCCGCGAATATGCGGCGGAGTATCCACAAACGGAATTCCCCATGCAAAAGGAATCACGTCGGGAATTTCTGCCGCCAAAATGGCGATTTCTTTAATAGGAGAAACGATGATTTTTTTCACGCGCTCACTTATGCCCTCCGTGCGTGAAGCCAAACCAGATTTTTCCAGTGCCGAGCGTGTCATGAAGGCATATTATCACAAACAAAAATCCCCTCGGGTGAGGAGGGGATTTTATTTTCTTTGGTACTGTTCGCCGTTTTAAACTCGCGGCATTCTTGCAATGATGTCGCGGGCAAAAGTTTTTTCAAGAATATCATTGGGACGATAATCAACCTGTACTGCTCCCACGGCATAGAGTGTTTTGACGCCATCAAGAGCCCAGCCAGGAATGTTGTTTACAAAATAAGGAGTTCCGTTTACAACCGTTGTGCCATTTAATCCGAATGCATGCTGGATGAGTACCGCAAACTCAGCGCGGCTCAAATTATAATTCGGTTTGAATGTTCCATCTTGGTGACCTTGAACAAATCCCTGATCATAAGCCGTCTCAATGTAAATGAAGTTTGGATTCGTTGGCGGCACATCGCTAAAATGCTGCACTGGGTTTTGGACAAGTTGAATTCCTGCAACACTGCCTGACGGAATCATCAACTGTTCCACAACCATTTTCATAAGCTCACCGCGAGTCACATATAAGCTCGCTACTGGACGAATATTTCGTGGGTCAAAATTCCCTGGTAATTGAAAAGCACCCTTTTGCGTTGCCGTGTTTCCAAGATAAACAGCCGCGCCAATGACGACCACAAGAACAATTCCAATGATCCATTTTGAATTTTTCATATTTTGTTTTGTTTAATAAATTATTTTATGCCTTGTAGCGAAACTGAGTTTCGCAGAGTTATTGTCATTTGTTTGAAGAGCTCGACCTCCGTCCCTTCGTATAGATACTACCATAAAAGCCCCCCCGTCAATCTCAACAATCTTGGCATAAATAACCTGATTTTAATGATTTAGCTAGTCAAAAAAGTTGTTTCTAAGCCAGGTATATGTGAGTATACGCTCATATTATATGGAGATGGAAAATCTACAAAATTTGAGCGACGAAAAACTTTTTACACTGTGCCAACAGTACGGTGAGCAAGCGCGAAAGTGGCGGCAAAAATTTGCCGGATTATTGCCAGAGGTTAATCGGCGTCGGTTGTATGAGAAAAAAGGTTTTAGTTCAATTTTTGAGTTTGCGGCGAAGTTGGCTGGAATGAGCCATAAACAAGTACAGCTGGTTCTTCATTTAGAAGAAAGATTTGAAACTCTGCCTGTTTTGCAAAATCTGCTGGTAACAGGAGAGGTGAGTATGAATAAATTAACGAAGGTAGCTTCCATCGCTACGCAGGAAAATGAAGAATTATTAGGTGAGCAAGTAAAATTACTATCAACTCGGGCGGTGGAAACCTTCGCAAGGGATGTTCGTAATGAGACATTTCTGCACGTGCGGGATAAACCAATTAATTTGGTTGAATTTTGGGTCTGCATGTGACTGATTTG
>JBBTWV010000027.1:0-30343 GCA_038062615.1 Patescibacteria group bacterium
TCAGTTAGCCAAAAACAAAAAACCAATTCAACCAAATTGTTTTAACTATCCCGCCCGGGCAGAGAATTACAACATACATTCACTGTGATGAGCGCCCACCGAAGCCAACAAAAAAGGCCCAGCCATTTCTGGCCAGGCCCTTTGTAACTTTCCGCCGTTGTCCTGCCTTAGGCGTCAAAGTAGAGATAAAATTCGTATGGATTTGGACGGAGCCGAACAGGATCGATGTCTTTGGTTCTCTTCCAGGCAATCCAGCTATCAATAACATCCTTGGTAAATACGCCGCCCTTCAGCAGGAATGCGTGATCTTTTTCCAGCGCGTTAATGGCTTGTTCAAGCGATCCCGGCATCGTGCTGATTTTACGGAGTTCGGATTCCGGCAGGCTGAAAGTATCCGCCTCCAAAGGCTGACCCGGATCAATTTTATTCTGAATGCCATCCAAACCGGCCATGAGCATGGCAGAAAATGCGAGGTAAGGATTGCATGTTGGATCCGGTGAGCGGAACTCGATGCGCTTGGCAGCCGGTTTTTCGTTGAGCATTGGAATACGGCAGCAAGCGGAACGGTTACGAGCCGAGTAGACCAAGTTCACCGGTGCCTCGTATCCTGGCACTAAGCGTTTGTAAGAGTTGGTGGTTGGTGCGCAAAGAGCCATTAAAGCATGGGCATGCTTTAAAAGTCCGCCAATATACCATTTGGCCATTTGGGAAAGCATCGCGTAGCCTTTTTCATCATAGAAAAGCGGCTTGCTGTCGTTCCATAAACTTTGATGCGTGTGCATGCCAGAGCCGTTGTCCCCAAAAAGAGGCTTGGGCATAAAGGTAGCCACTTTGTTGTGTTTACGAGCCACATTTTTGACGATGTACTTATACATGAGAAGCTGATCGGCCATGCGCGTGAGCGTGTCAAAGCGCATATCAATTTCGCACTGGCCGGCCGTAGCCACTTCATGATGATGAATTTCTACGCGAATGCCGCAATCAATGAGCGTACGGCAAATTTCGGAACGCAAATCCTGGAGCGTGTCATGCGGAGGCAGGGGGAAATATCCTTCTTTGGGACGAGTCTTATATGCCAAATTCGGCTCATGATTCTTGCCGGAGTTCCAAATGCCTTCTTCAGAATCAATATGGTAGAAGCCGGAGTACTGATTTTGGTCATAGGCGACGTGATCGAAAATGAAAAATTCAGCTTCCGGACCCCAATAGCTAGTAGTCGCAATTTTAGTTTCTTTAAGATACGCCTCTGCCTTGCGGGCAATAAATCGAGGATCGCGGCTGTAAGGTTGGCCGGTAATGGGGTCATGCACATCGCAAATGAGCGCGAGCGTTGGCACGCTGAGCATAGGGTCCACAAATGCCGTCTCAGGATCTGGGATGAGGATCATGTCGCTTTCCTCAATGGACTGAAATCCACGGATAGAAGAGCCATCAAAGCCGTTTCCATCTACCCAAATGGAGTCAGAAATATTCTTGTAATTCATGAGCTGTTCTGTGGGCATGGAGATGTGCTGCCACATACCCAAAAGATCCACAAAACGCAGATCAATAATGAGGATCCCGCGATCCTTAATAAGCTTTTCTACCTTTTGAATGGCCTTGGGTTCCACGTGCTTTTGGGTTCCCTTGGGCATTTCGCGCCGGAGCGGAGAAAACTTCCGCTGTGCAACGGCAATGGCCGTATCGGTTGGCATAATGAAGAAAATTAAAAATTAAAAGTTCATGAAAAGTTAATGAATACATCCCATTACTAATGAGAAATCTCATGCCCCACAAGAAGTTTTTTTGGGTGACAACAAGGCTGTCGCCAATAGGAACAAACCTAAAAAAATCCTTACTTCTTGCCCTCCACCGCTGGTTTGGCTAGAATGTTGTCGGACTTTTCTACAACAAAACTACTGTTGCATGAATCTTGTTTCGGTGGTCAAAAATATCGGGCTTGGCGATAAGGAAGCAAAAGTTTATTTAGCCTGCTTAGAGCTGGGCTCCACCGGCGTGGCAGAAATTGCACGACGGGCACGTATTAACCGCGTAACGGCTTATGACATTCTGGAAAAGCTCATGCACAAGGGAATGGTGAATACGTTCCAAAAAAAAGGAACGCGTTTTTATGACGCCACCGACCCACAAGTGGTGGCCGCGGAAGTGAAACGCAAGGCAGGCAATTTTAAAAAAGCCATACCGGATTTTAAACGTCTGCGTGGCGAGGCCATTCATCCTCGTATTCGGTATTTTGAGGGTTTAGACGGTATTAAAGCCATTTATGAAGACACCCTCGCCAGCAAAACAGAGATTCTTAACTACTCCAACTCGCGGGAAATCCGCAATCACTGGCCGGAGTATGACGAAGAATATGTGGCACAGCGCGTGAAGCACAAAGTGTATTTGCGCGGCATCTCTCCTATGGATGAACACGGCAAATGGGTTAAGGAACATGACAAAGCAAGTTACCGCGAAATTCGCCTGGTGCCTTCCAAAGAGTTTACCTTCACCAACGAAATTAATATTTATGACGACAAGGTGGCGATTATTTCGTATACCGACGTGCCGCTCATCGGCATGATTATTGAGTCACTGGAAATCGCCAATACGCAAAGAGACATCTTTAAAATGGCGTGGGAGTTTGCCGGGAAATATTAAAGTTTTCTGCCGTAGGCCGGATAGGCGATTTTTTCCGTACAGTATTTGGCCAAGTCATCATGTTGATGGCCGAGAAAACCAATTTCTTGTTTGTTTTCTTCAGTCCGTTTAAGAAAGCCATCTATGACACTCAAGATGTTATCCATTTTTTTGGTAAGCCGCTCTTCTGAAGCGGTGATGGCCTTATCGGTATAGAGAGCATGGATGGACTGGGCTGCCTGAAACCAGCCGCCCATGACCTTGAATCTGTTATCGATATCTTCAAATCTCGCATCAACTTTCTTAAACTTCGCATCAATTTCCCTGAATCTTAAATCCATGGCATCAAATCTCATATCAATCTTCTTAAACCTTAGATCGATCGCATCAAACCTGGCATCCATTTCCTCAAATCTGGCATCGATCTTTTCAAACTTTTTATCAATCCCTTTAGTAAATTGATAAAAGACTCTTTCCAATTGTGATAGCGTTACTGGCATGTTTCCATGCGTTTTTTTCTGCTTCTTCATAAAACACGCTTAAGTAATATCGGGCTTTTTAAAATATTCCAAGAAAAATCAAAAGGCAAAGAAACGGGAAATTTTCAGTTGCGAATTTATGAACCGGGATTTGTAGTATTTTTTAGTACCACCGGTAAGCACATCCATACACTCCCTCGATATACATTTGTGTAGCGGCGGCAATTTCTTTCGGGCCAACTTCTCTACCCGCAATTTCCATGTAAGCACAAACGGCCTGTGGCCCATAAACATGAAGTTCCCTTCCTTCTCCAGTACCGGCTTGAATAAGCCGAACAGAATCAGGTTGAGAACCCATGGCCAATCCATTGGGAGATAGAATATAAAGATCCTCTACTTTTTTGGCTGGAACATCAAACTGAGCTCTTCCTAATTGTGGAGTCCATCCTGCCTTTGGAGGAATCATTCCGGAGGCTATGGCTACCACCCTACGATTTTTCCATTCATCCGCTAACAGTTGCGAGCCTATATAATCCCCACGATGACGAACCGTAATATTAACACTCTGCATCCCAAAGCCCTGTGTATTCCGAAGATCCGGCTTCAGATGATACTGGTGGCTTGATGTCAATTGTAATTCTCTAAAATATGCTTCAAGCCAAGAGGCTAAAGCTAGGCGAGTTGCCTCATCTTTAAAAAGCCGCTGGGCATTTGGATGGAGTTGATTTGCACCAAAATCAATAACATTTTGTGCCCATTGGTTTTCAAGATTTGCCATAAAATGTAAGTTTAAGAATTAAAAATGTAAGTTTAAGAATTAACTCTTAATCCTTCCCGAACGTAGACACCGTCCACATAGAGATCTGGAGCTTGTTCTGCTTCACCAACTTCCATGGGACAAACTTGCATCCCGCCATTCAAATGCATGTACAACCGCATAGCTTTATCACCAGGAATAATGAGTTTTTTATCAGGCATATGCCGAGCAATTGGTCCTTCTGTGTTTTCGTCTATACACAATCCGCCGGGTGATAATACGGTAACTTGAGCAAAGCGGCCTTCTGGATCACCATGCACCGCTTTAAAAAGAGTTTTTTTTAATGGGTGCTTTTTGAAATTTCTACCAGGTGCAACCACAGCAATATTCGGACTTGATGTACGGCTGCCACTTAGTAATGGGACCATTGAGCCATTTACTACGTCCAGTTGGACTGTCCGTAATCCTTCCAGAAAACTTGCTGGCATAACATTAGGAACAAAGTCATGTTTAGCCGTTAATTCCAATTCAGCAAAATAACATCTAAGCCACTCGGTTACGGCGTTTCTTGCTTCATCAAAGGCAGTGTTCCCTCTGCCATTGAGATCCTCACGATCAATAAGACATTCTAATGCTCGCTCAACAAATCCTTGCTCAATCGTCATAACAAAAATTAAGGGGATATTTGTATCATGATTTTTCCTCTTCAACAAGCGATTTTAGAGTTTTGGTTTCTTCTTGTGCCAGTCGGTAGCCTTCTGGAAGGCTGAGCCAACTTTGAGCAATGTCGGCTCGCCAAACTGCGGTCCAATAATCTGCATCCCAATAGGTAGGACTTTTTTTGTAAGCTCAGCATCGCTTGGACTGGCAGAGCCAGATCCTCGCTCGCTTCGCGCTCGCGCCGTGCGCTCGCCGCTAGAAAATCCACACGGAACCGCCAATGCCGGCACGCCTGCAATATTTATAGAAACCGTAAATACATCTTCCAAATACATCTTTACGGGATCAGCGGTATTTTGCCCCACTTTAAAGGCAGGCGTGGGAGTGGTGGGCGTAATAATGACATCCACATCTTCAAACGCTTTTTCAAAATCCTGTTTTACCAGTGTGCGCACTTTTTGAGCCTTCAAATAATACGCATCATAATAACCGGCGCTCAGCACATACGTTCCAATCATGATGCGGCGTTTTACCTCATCGCCAAAACCTTCGCCGCGAGACCTTAAATAATATTCCATTAACTCATCGCCCGCCTTTCTTGATTCTTGCTTCTTGCTTCTTGATTCTTTCAAAGGCCCCGGACCATAACGAATTCCGTCATACCGCGCCATATTGGCACTTACTTCTGAAGGACAGATGATGTAATACACGGCCAGTCCGTATTTTGTATGCGGCAGACTTATTTCTTTCACCTCCGCACCCAACTTTTTAAGCTCCTCTAACGCTGTACGAACGGCTTTTTCCACTTCTGGATCCATGCCTGGGATAAAATATTCTTTTGGCAGACCAATTTTCATTCCTTTTAAATCTTTGGCATCAAGCCCTTCTAAATAATTTGGAACCGCTACTTGCGGCGTTGTGGAGTCATACGCATCTGCACCGGCAATTTCATTCATAATGAGCGCGATATCTTGGACGTCCTTGGCAATTGGCCCAACGGTATCCAACGAGGAAGCCATGGAGATAACCCCAAAGCGCGAAACACGACCATAGGTAACCTTAAGTCCGGTGAGACCGCAGAATGCTGAGGGCTGGCGAATGGAACCGCCGGTATCGGTGCCAAGCGCGTAAATGCACTCATCGGCGGCAACGGCGGCCGCACTTCCACCCGAAGAACCTCCCGCAACCCTCTCTAAATCCCAAGGATTCCGCGTCACACCAAAACAAGAAGTTTCCGTGGAGCCACCGCACGTAAACTCATCGGTATTCGTTTTGCCAAGTAACACCATACCCGCTGACTTTAATTTTTTAACCGTGGTGGCGTCGTATGGCGGAACAAAATTTTTGAGAATATTAGAACAAGCCGTGGTGCGCACTCCCGACGTGCAAAAAACATCCTTGAGGGCCATTGGGATACCGCAAAGGGGGCTTGATTCTTGACTCCTGATTCTTGATTCCAGCTCACGGGCTTGCTGTAAAGCCAATTCTCCCGTTACCAAAGTATACGACTTTAGTTTCGGCTCCAATTTTTTGATTCGTTCCAAGCAGTATGCCGTCAGTTCTACCGCAGAAAACTTCTTGGCACGCAAACCTTCCGCGGCTTCATGAATCGTGAGTGAGGCAAGTGACATATTTAAAAAACGCTTTTAACTTTTATCTGCCGTTCGACTTTAAGCAGTGGTGAGCAGTCCAAAAGGGCATCCGCATCGGCCAACGATTTTGCAGAACCTGGTGATGCTACTTCATCTGCACGCATCACATTCGTAAGCCCCGTAACCTGCGCCGTCGGTTGAATCCCATCCGTTTTTACCTCATTGAGAAGCTCAACATAATCCAAAATACCCGAAAGCTGAGTCTGAAACTTCTCAATCTCAGCTTCACTCAGACCCAATCTCGCCAACATCGCCACATGCTCTACCTGTTGTTTGGTAAGCTTCATGCGGCAAGTCTAACAGATTCTTTGATTAACGAAAAATAAGGCTATTCATATACCTCTCGCCGATGTCCGACCTTGAGAATCACTAAAATAACATATACGGTTTCACCGTTCTTCTGAGCGTGCGGTTCCACAATAATTCGATAATCGCCGATGCGAAAACGAAATTGATGTTCTCTCCCCGTAAGTTTTTTGGCAAAAGAAAGCGGATTTTTGGCCTTCTCAAAAAAACAAAGTTTCGCAAAAATGCGCTGGCGCAGAGGTTTAGCAAGGGTAGCGAACTCATCTTCGGCTTTTCTGGAGAATTGAAACTGGAAGATTTTCATGATGCTATTTCAAGCGGTATTTTTTCTTCATCTTGCTCAGCGTAAGGCCTCCGTTTTTTTCCCAATCATCCGCGGCATTATCAAGTTCAGCTAAAAATTCCTCACGAGTTTGAAGCGGCTTCAAGACAATCTTTCCATCCTCAATGACACAAATAAAATGCTTCTGCTGAATTTGGTTGCGAATCTGCTGAGGGATAGTGAGTTGGCCCCTGTCGGAGAGCGAAAGAATAGAAATGTCCATATACAGCAAATATGTAATACTGAAAATATGATAATCTGCTTATCCCAGAAAGTCAAGGAAGATTGACATGAGCCACAAATGATATGTGATGCGAAGTCCTTTAAATTGCTCATTTATGCGCCCAAGAGATATTTTTTTCCCACTGTTACTCGCAGGAGCTTGTAAGGTTGCTCCTCAACCCCAACATCAAGAACCCACCCCACCGCCAACACCTAAAATTAGAGAGGCCCTTACCCAGTTGGGAGCAATCACAGAAGGAGCTCAGCAATGAAATGCGACGATGTGAGACTTGATATGGTAAACTTATCAAGCAATTTCACTATGTCTCTCTACGACCAGATTCGCCGCATTTCGTTTGTATTTTTCATAGTAACCGGCTTGGCACATTTTGTTTCCGGATTTTTATTTATGAACGGTTATTTTGCGCCCACCAGTGGCTTGGTGAATCGCGTTCTTTTTATCCCGTTTGTGCTAGCCATGCTCACTTACGCCCTTTCTAACCTTAAATTTCACCTGGTAGAGTACGGCAAAGATTCCAAAACTTGGACAATTGCCTTTATCAGCCTGGGCGGTATTATCTTTCTGGTGCTTTTAGGAATTGAGCTTTTAGTGGTTGATTCGGCCTGCCCGCTCTCTCCCACCCCCTGCCATTTATGAAGAAAACCATGCGTAAAGTTATAGCTTTTGGAACCTTCGATCGCTTTCATGCGGGGCATGAGTCGTACCTTCAACAGGCAAAGTCCCTGGGTGATTCTCTCGTGGTCATTATTGCACGCGATGAAACCGTGCAGCGCATTAAAGGAAAAATGCCGGACCATAGCGAAAAACAACGCGCACAGTCGGTTAAAAAAAGCGGACTGGCCGATAAAGTGATGCTGGGAAAACTTGGCGATAAGTATGAGGTCATCCGCCGCCTTAAGCCCGATGTTATTGCCCTAGGATACGACCAATTTACCTTCACTTTCCGCTTAGAAAAATTCCTTATTGATCAAAAAATGAACGCCAGAATTGTGCGTCTGCGGCCTTACCACCCCAACGTCTTTAAGACCTCCTTGCTCAGAGCCATGACACAAAAACCTGTAACGGTATGATCTCTTTTTTTTCACAGCTCAAAAGCGCCAGTGAAAATCTTGTAAAACACTGGGCCGCCGCCGTGCCCACTATTTTGGTAATGGCCATTACCCTCACTATGTTCCATGGGCTCATGGGGCTTCATGCACGCGCCGCAGAAACGCTCCGCAGTATTGAGCAGAAATTTTCGTTCACGGTTTATTTAAAAGATGACGCCGACCCGTTTGAAGTGGGCAATGTGATTACGAGTTTAGAAAACCGTCCGGACGTGGTTTCTCCAGTGGCTTACACATCCAAAGAAGCCGCCTGGCAAATTATGAGCAAGACCTTTGCGCTGGATAGCAGCCTCCTCCAAAAATATAAATTTTCACTTCCCGCCAGCCTCACCATTACACCTCGCTCACCGCGCGATGCGCCGCGCCTGGAATCTTTTTTGAAGCAGTCAGCGGGCAGCATTTTAAAAGACACTTCCCTTACCCAGGGCAAACAACAAGATGTTACGGCGCAAACGGTTGAATTTTTGGAGGCTTTGCAAAATTCGCTTCAACGCACGGTTTTGCTTTTTGTTCTCTTTTTTGTGCTGGGAGGAAGCTTGCTCATGGTGTTTACCATTCACCTGGCCATGAGTTCGCGCCACCTAGAAGTAAGCATTATGAAACTTGTGGGAGCCGTGCGTTCTAAAATGGTAGCGCCTTTTGTAATAGAGGGCATTTTGATGAGCTTGGCAGCTTTTTTGCTTCATCTTTTTCTCCTCATGCTTCTGCCCGTATCGGCCATGAGCGCACGGATGAGTGGGAACCTCCTCCTTCTTGAATTCCTCGGAATCGTCTTTTTAAGCGCTTGCGTAAGCCATATTACAGCGAATTTATTATGCAGCACACGAAAATAACCGGCATCATTGTAAGGACTAGGCCTCATAGCGAATTTGATCGAATTCTTACCGTTTTTTCGGCAGAGTTAGGCATGGTTCGCATTATTGCCAAAGGAATTCGACGAGCCAGAAGCCACCGCTCGTTCCATGTAGATCTGCTGAACTTGGTGATCATGGAAGTGGAGGAAAACGAGATACGCCGCGGCATGCGATATTTGCGCGAGATCTCCATTCTGGAATCCTTTGCATCCATGAAAAGCCAGCCCGAACACTTTGCCGGTGCCTGTACCATTGCCGCCTTCTTACTTCGGATTTTGCCGGACGAAGCTCCCACGGAAGCTCTTTTTGATCTCACCCTAGAAACATTCCGAGCGCTGAATACATCCGACCAACTTAAACAGCATCTGCTTTCTTATTTTCTTGCATCCATGCGCCTGCTGGGACACATGCCAAATTCTCTTCCCCAAGAAGACGTCCGCAGCTTGCTGGCCAAAACCTTACAAGATATTGATCCTCAGTTTGTTTTACACGCACGTCGAACGCTGGGAATTTTTTCCAGCCTGGAGAGTATTCGTTCCAGCTGATCAAACTGCTCCATTTCTAAAAGAAAACTCAGCGTCGTGATTCCCGAAGCCCCATAGTTCTGGGAGGTTTCGGCAATGTGAAGGCCGCTTTCGGCGATGAGATGAGAGACATCGCGCACCAGCCCCACACGATCTTCCGCTTCCACCGTAATTCTTACCGCATACCTTGAAGGCTTGCTCACAATCTTCACCTTCACAAAACGGGTACTTTCCGTATTGCGAATCACTGAACATTTTTTCTTGTGGATAGAAACTCCCCGTCCACGAGTTATGTAGCCGATAAGCTCATCCGAAAACTTCGCATGACAGCACTGCACAAATTGGTAAGGCAAGTTCATCTGTCCGCCAATAGAAAGCGCTGCACCCTGGCCGTACATGGGCGCGGGAGTAAACTTTGGCGCAACCGCTGGCCGCGTTGGTTTATTACTCAAAAGCTCTTCCATCGTAAAAATTTTCCGTATTACAGTTCCGGTAAGTGCGGCTCCTTTTCCAATTTCAATGAGAAGTTCCTGACGCTGATGAAGCGTAAGACGCTTGCCGTTATACGTCCGCAAAAGTGAAAAAGTATTATCCAGCGGGGCATGTCCCAACTGCTGCAATTTTTCATTAAGAAGAAGACGTCCGGCCTTGAGATGTTTGTCATCATCTAAATTCTTAAACCAATTGCGAATGCGATTTTTGGCATGATTCGTTTTGATGAACGAAAGCCAAGATTGGCTTGGCTGAGCGTTTTTGCGCGTAATGACCTCCACCACTTCTCCACTCTTGAGTTCATAATCCACCGGAACAATGTTGCCATTTACCTTGGCGCCAATGCAGGTATTGCCAATTTCGGTGTGGACGCTATAGGCAAAATCAATGGGAGAGGCTCCCGTCGGGAGATCTTTCACATCGCCGCGCGGCGTAAGCACAAAAATACGATCCTGAAAAACATCTATCTTTAAATTTTCCAAAAGTTCTTGGTTATTGGAGATTTCACGCTCAATGCGCATGAGGCCACTCATCCATTCTTTTTGCTGCTGCAAAAAACCTTCTTTACCTTCTTCATATAACCAGTGCGCCGCGATACCCAGTTCAGAAGCCTGATGCATGCTCTCCGTGCGGAACTGAATTTCGGTAGGTTGGGTGTGCTCCTTAGGACCCAAACCAACCACCGTGGTGTGCAGACTTCGGTAGCCGTTTACTTTGGGTACCGCGATATAATCCTTAAAGCGATTTGCGAGCGGCGTAAAATGGTTATGGATAGTTCCAAGTGCCGTATAAAGGTGGCCAGTATATTCTCGGTCGTATTTAGAAATATCGGGAAGCACCACCCGCATGGCAAAAACATCAAAAATATCCGAAACTGAGTTTTTACCTTTACGCTTAAGCTTGCGATAAATAGAGTAGGTACTTTTTACGCGTCCATCCACGTAAGCCTTGATGCCTTCTTTTGCCAGCGTCTCAGTAAGAATTTGACGCGCGTTTTCAATATAGCGCTCGCGCCACTCGCCCGTTTTGATGAGTTCGTCTTGAATCACCCGGAAATCTTCTGGGTGAAGATGCTCAAAACAGAGATCCTCCAGCTGGCTTTTGAGACGGTAGATACCCATGCGCGAAGCGATTGGCGCGTAAATATTGAGCGTCTCCTGAGCAATTCTCGTGCGCTTTTCTGGACGCACAAAACCCAGGGTTCTCATATTATGGAGACGATCGCATAACTTCAAAATAACCACACGAAAATCCTTGGCCATGGCCAAAAAAAGCTTTCGCAAATTTTCTACCTGCGGATCATTGAGCTTAGAACGCACCTTGCTCAACTTCATCGTGCCAAAACAGAGACCGCGAACCTCGGCACCAAAAACCTTTTCAATATCATCTAAAGTGCGGTCGGTGTCCTCGGCAACATCATGCAAAAGCGCCGCCACAATGGTGTCTTCATCGGGGTGGAATTCCAACAAAATAGAGGCTACTTCTACCGGATGAATAATATAGGGCTCGCCAGAAAATCGCGTCTGCCCTTTGTGAGCGGCGTCAGCAAATTCAAAAGCCTGCTGGATACGCGCCTCGTTAAGCGACGGGAGATACTTTTTTGCCTGAATAATGATGGAGGCGATAGGCGACATAAAAGCATCTGATTATAACGCAAAATGAGGCATGAGGGCAACGCAAAAGATGGCTAACTGTGGCCATTCCCTTCAAACAGTGGAGCGCAGCCCCCTTCCAGCCCTGCTTCGCACGGCTTCCAGGCCGCATCCGCTTGATGCGGCACGGCGCCGTAGCTAGGGGACGCTCGCCGCATGCGGCTCGCTCTGCTTCCTCAAAAAACTGTTTTCAGGGAATGCCACACAGTCAGCCTTTATGCCTTAAAATCCGCCACCTGGCTGCGTTATAAAATCACGTCCCGTTTTGGGCTGGGTCGGGATAATTTGGGTGCTGCTTCCCGGCTGAACCACATCAGCAAATCCCCCGCCGGGCTGGGTTATAAAGTCTTGGCC
This sequence comes from Patescibacteria group bacterium, assembly GCA_038062615.1. Lineage (GTDB taxonomy): Bacteria > Patescibacteriota > Gracilibacteria > UBA1369 > UM-FILTER-53-11 > JBBTWV01. Next base: position 12,022 of record JBBTWV010000027.1, read on the forward strand.
GGTAGTCACTTGGCTTGGCAAGAGCGGGAATGCGGAATTCGAGAGCCGCTCTTCTTCTGGAATGGTGACCCCTCCGTTCACCGGAACAATCAGTTCCAAATCCGATCCCGTCACATCATAAACCTTGATACCTGCCACCAGCGGCTCTTCGTTGAGTTCTATGTCTCGGATTCTCTGCTGCAACTTAGGAAGACCCTGCACATACAACTGTCTCACCTTTTGAAGCGCTTTGTATTGTCCCCGAAGATTCACCACTTTTTGGCTCACATCCAAAAAATCAGCCAAAATATCTTCCGTCGTTTTGGGATTTAGGGCGTTGAGCTGTTCAAAGAAGTTGGCATCATCAACTTGCTGCTTTGTCTGCTCCTGCAAATATTCCGTTTGCAGAGCGGCCATTTCTTGAGTCATTTTTGATTGATTGGCCAGGCCTTCATCCAAAAGTTTTTTAAGAAGCGCGACGTGGCTGTGTAAGCGAGCACGCCGATCGGTGGCTTGGTTGAGGAGACCTTCTATGTTCACGCCATAAGCATTTTGGAGCCGGCGGAAGGTCATAATATAATCGCTTAAATGAGTTACTCCGGCCTCTTCTTCCCCAATTTGCGCGGTGGCAAGAACTCCTGTTTCTCCTACCTGAGAAGGCGGCAAAATAAAGACTTTACCAACGCTGGAGGTGGAAGGCACACCGGTTTCTTGAATGGTTATTTGAGTTGGTGATTTTGGTGCCGGAACTTCTACTATTGGCGCTTTTTGTGATGGAAGATTTTTGTAATAGCGCCATCCTGCCATGCCACCCCAAACAAATCCAACAAGAAGAACAATGCATCCTAGGCCGTAAAAAATATGGCTTTTGGAAAGGTGCAATTCTTCTAAAAATTCGCTGAAGGCTGACTCTTCCTTTTCATCAAGCATCTCAGCTCTTGGAGGTGGAGATTTTGGAACACTGGACGATTCAATAATCTCGCCTTCTAAAGCGTTAGAAGGCATGGATTTTTTTTTCAGGTGTGGGAGCTTCAAATTTTGGCTCTACTTTAACTTCCGGCCTTAGTTGTGGTTTTGGCTCAAAACGAGGCGGTTTGGGACGCAGTTCTTGGCGAGGCTCCGTGCGAGTTTCCGGACGAGGTGGCTCTGGTCTCACGGGAGGCGTTGGTGCTCTTGGAGGCATAGGAGCCGGACGCGGCGGCGGAAAAGAAATGGGTGCCGGTCTTGGTGCAAGCGGGGCCAAAGGCGGCGAAGTTGGACGAGGTAGTGGAGAAGATGGCATTGGGGCCGGGGTCGTAGGTCTTGGTGCCGGTGAAGGAGAACTCCACGATGGTTCTGGTACTACCGGCCGCGCGGGCGGCGTAGTTGGCATTTGCGAAAGTGGAGGTTGTGGTCGCTGGGTAGGAGCTACCTGTGCGGGAGTTACTGGACGAAGAGGAACCGCAACGGGAAGTGGCGTTGGTGCTGATGGGTCCGGAGTTGGACGAGGAGCAGGCACGGATGGCCGAGGTGATGCTGGTGCAAGTGTGGGCATCACGGAAGCTGTTGGAACTGTAAGCGATGGAACCGTTGAAGCGGGAGCCGCCATTGACCGAGCAGGAGCTGGCGAGACTGCCGCTGGAAGTGTTGGCGGGCGAGGTGCCACGGGCGCTGGACGCGGAGCTAAAGTTGGAGCCGGCGATGTTTGAGGAGTCGGTGCACTAGCGGGACGCGAGCTCGCTCCCCCTCCTCCCCAAAGATTCATCAAATCCGTGGCGCTCACTTCACCTTTGTGAGCTTGAGGTTTTGGTGCAGGTGTAGGTGCAGGTGATGGTGCAGGTGTAGGCGAAATGGGAGCCGAGAACGGAACTGGAGCTGGGGTCGGCGGCTTAGGGGATGAAGGTGGAGTTGGAGGTGGAGTTGGAGGTGGAGTTGGAGGTGGAGTTGGAGCAGAACCCGGAGCTGGCGCTGGGGCTTGTGGTTTGACTGGAACAGGTGCCGGCTTCGGCTCGATTTTTGGTTCGGGCTTTGCCGCTGCACCTCCTCCGCCCCACAAACTCAACAAATCCGTAGCGCTTACCTCAGAACTCGCATTTTTATTTTCATTTTTCGGTGGATTTTGCCCAGCTCCACTGTCCTGCGAAGGTTGCGGGACTTTGGGTTCGTCGGCCATATTTGAGGTTTAATTATTCTTACTATTATACCACAAAAACTACTTCCTAGGAACGCCCAAAACGTAACAAGAACAAAAATCCTTCGCCACTTTTTGTCAATGAGTTTCTCTTGGTGACTCCAAAACCCTCACGTTACAATGCCACACTGGATTTAGCCTTTTAATTTATCATTCTATGTTGGTCGCTCTTATTGCCCTGGGCGCTTCGGTAGTTTCTCTGCTCTATGCACTTTTACTCGTGATCCTGGTTTTGCGACATTCCAAAGGATCAGAAAAAATGCAGCAAATTGCATCGTACATTCAAGAAGGCGCCAGTGCCTACTTACGACGTCAGTCATACACCATCGCCTTGGTGGCCATCGTGATATTTTTCATTCTCGCTTTTGCCTTTAAAGAAAAGGGATTTTTGTTAGCCAGCGGTTTTGTGGTCGGTGCATTTTTCTCTGGTCTCGCCGGTTATATTGGTATGTCTATTTCTGTGCGTGCTAATGTTCGCACGGCGCAAGCAGCTCATAAAAGCCTTTCTCATGCGCTTTCTGTAGCTTTTCAAGGTGGATCGGTCACGGGTTTTGCCGTCGTTGGATTAGCACTTTTAGGTGTCAGTGCTTTTTATATTTTGTTCCAAAAAGTCAGCGGACTTACGGCCATACAAGTACCAAGCCTCCTCATTGGATTTGGATTTGGAGCTTCACTTGTTTCACTTTTTGCCCGTGTTGGCGGCGGTATTTTTACCAAAGCGGCGGATGTAGGAGCTGATATCGTTGGAAAAGTTGAGAAAGGAATTCCAGAAGATGATCCAAGAAATCCAGCCGTTATTGCCGATAACGTGGGTGATAACGTGGGTGACTGCGCCGGTATGGGAGCCGATCTTTTTGAGACGTATGCCGTGACGCTTATTTCTGCCATGATTCTTGCCGCCACCGTTATTGGCACCACCCAAAGCATCGAGTATCCGCTTGCCTTAGGCACTATTGCTATTGCCGCGTCTATTCTAGGAAGTTTTTTTGTGAGACTTGGCCGAAAGAAAAATATTATGGGCGCCCTCTATAAAGGAATGTTTGCCACCGGAATTTTCTCAGCCATTGGATTCTACTTTGCCACCGATTATTTTTTTGGTGACATGTGGATTTTTGCAGCATCACTCGTTGGACTTCTTGTCACGCTACTTATTACGGTGATTACAGAATATTACACCTCTACGGAATATTCCCCAGTGCGCACCATTGCCGCCGCGAGTGAAACTGGCGCTGGCACAAACGTCATTGCGGGGCTTGCGATAGGCCTTCGCAGCACTTGGCTTCCGGTCTTCGTCATCATCCTGGCTATTTTGGGAGCGTACTTTTTGGGTGAAACTTCCATGCTCAAGAGTGGCATTTACGGCATTGCGGTAGCCGCGGTTGCCATGCTTTCCACTACTGGAATGGTCATTGCTGTGGATTCGTATGGACCAATTACCGACAACGCCGGAGGCATTGCCGAAATGGCCGGCTTGCCAAAAGAAGTTCGCGAGCACACCGACCTCCTCGATGCTGTAGGCAACACCACCAAAGCCGTCACAAAAGGTTATGCCATAGCCTCCGCAGCACTTGCGGCACTTGTACTCTTCCAAGCCTATACTCACGAAGCCGCTGGCCCAGGTGGAACTATTATTTTTGATATCAGCAATTACATGGTGATGATTGGCCTGCTCATTGGTGGACTCTTACCTTTCCTCTTCTCTTCTTCTGCCATGGCATCCGTAGGCAAAGCCGCGCAATTGGTAGTGCAAGAAGTGCGCCGTCAGTTCCGTGAAATTAAAGGAATCATGTCCGGCAAAGAGCAGCCAGAATACGGACGTTGTGTGGATATTGTCACCAAAGCTGCCCTCAAAGAAATGATCTTCCCTGGCTTACTGGCCGTGGTTTCTCCCCTCCTCGTTGGATTTATCTTAGGGCCACAGGCGCTGGGCGGAATGCTTGCTGGCGTCATCGTCTCGGGATTCTTACTCGCTCTCCAAATGAGCACAGGTGGAGCCGCTTGGGATAACGCCAAAAAATATATTGAAAGCGGACATCATGGAGGCAAAGGTTCTGACGCTCATAAAGCCGCCGTGGTTGGCGATACCGTTGGCGATCCATTTAAAGACACCGCCGGACCAGCTCTCAACGCTCTCATCAAGGTTATTAATACGGTTGCCTTAATCATCGCTCCACTCGTGGCAGCGTGGCACATACTTTAATGTTTACGCTCGACGTGCCGCCTGAGCGGCAGCCGTGCGGCGCCCTGCAACATTTAAAACTATATGACTCCTCCATCACCTGTAGCCGCAACCCTCACTGCCAAATTCGCCAGATTTGAGCAACAGTGGGGTGTGCTGTTTTCTGATTTTTTGGGGGAGTTTCGCTGGCCTTCACAAAATCTTCCATCCAGTCTCCAGGCCGGCAATATCGTTTATTTTGAAGCCAAAACGGAGCTCCCTTCCACCACAGCAGCACAGGACGAAGAACAAAAATACATCCAAATGCGACGACTCCTGGAAGAACTCATTAACTAGGGCTGGCGATTTTATTCTTCCAATCGAGCCTGCTTGTGACTCGGCCTAACATGTACGGCCTCATCACGGCCTCAGGATTTTTGCATGGGCACATACAAAACCCCGCTTCGCGGGGCATGATCCTTCGGCCTAGCAGGCTTTGAATGATTGGAAAAATAAAATCGCCAGCCCTCAGAATCCGTCTCTATTTTTTGGCTTCCTTGCCGGCAGCTGGAGCGGCGGCAGCTGGAGCACCAGGAGCAGGAGTGGCACCTTCAGCACCCGGAGCGGCAGCACCCTCAGCTGGAGCAACCTCAGCAGGTTTGGTTTCTTCTTCAGCGCGTGGAGGTGAGGCCGTTACCACCGTATCTTCGGCATCGTCCAAAATCTTGACGCTAGAAGGAACCTTTAAATCTTTCACACGAATAGAAGTTTTGAAATCCACAATCGGAGTGATGTCCACTTCAATGGCGTGAATAAGATCTTTTGGCAGACACTTAATCTCAATTTCGTGCTTCAACAGATCCAAAACACCACCAATATTTTTTACAGCTGGCGACACACCGACGAGCACTACTTTCACCGACGTCGTCACTTCTTTTTGCATGTCCACGTGGATGAAATCAATGTGAATCACCGTATCCAGAACCGGATCATACTGGACTTCATGAACCAGCACCGGATGCTTTTTGCCATCTAATTCAAGTTCAATAATGGTATTTTCACCGGCCTTCTCAAACACCTTGCGGAACTTCTGGTAGCTTAACTGCAAAGACATCGGCTTTTGGCCGCGACCGTAATATACCGCGGGAATCTCACCACCTAAACGTACATGGCGGCCTTTAGCCTGGGGTTTTCTTAGAGCAACTTCAAGAGTCATGGAATCCATACGCGGGGCATTCTACTGGTGTTTTTTACTCAAGGCAAGGGCAAACAAAAAGCCCCTATCATCTCTGATAAGGGCTTAAAGTTTGCACCCCAGTGCGCCTTTTATTTGTCCAAATTTTTACTGACCGGCAGTAACGGCTTCGTAAGCCTTCACCGTAACCAAGGCATTTTGAGCTCGGTTGAAGTCAGCAAATGGGTTAAAGTCAGTGCCATTCGTCGTGTCCATAATTCCGTTGTAACGAATTTCGGCAACCGCTGCCTGCTGTTCTGGTGTAAGACCTTTCATATCCGGAGTGATGAAATCGGCGGCATTTTCTGGATCAGGCAGTTTATCACCCAAAGCCTGATGCATAAGCACCGCAATATCAAGACGATCAGCCGTAGCATTTGGATCAGTCAATGTTTCAACGAAATCAACACCCTTTTCATCCAACGCATGGATGAACGGTCGGCACCATTCCGGAGCACCGGCAACTGGAGCCTTGTTGTTTTCGTCAATAGTGAGATCGCCAGATTTTTCAAGCACGCGGGCAACGCGAGTAAGAGCGGCGCACTTGGTTTCTGGTTCGGAAGGTTTGATTTCTTTCAAATCAGCAGAAATAAAACCTTGATTTTTGGCTTGCAGAGCTGGACCAGCGTACCACTGAGAAAGATCTGACGTATCTGCAGAAGCGACGATACCTTCGGCAACTTTGTTCTGTACGTCAGCGCTGTTGAGAGCGGCAATCGTGCCGAGCTCATCTTGTGCTTTAGCAAGAATTTCTTGCTTGGTGGCACCGGACTGAGCGTATGAGGTAAGTGCCGTCAAGCTTTCTTTAATGTTGGCCAGCACGGCGCTACTTGGCGGAGACTGAATCAAACTATTCATGGTGGCATCAACCAACTTATCAACATTGGCAGGCACCAAATCCTTTACTTGATCAGCCTTGGTAGCTAAATCACCGATGCTGGATGCAACCGAATTTTGAACCTCCTTGCTCATGATGGTATAGGCACCGACGGCTTGCTTTCCTTTATCAGAAAGATCCATGGAAGCCAGTTTGGCCGTCATGTCTGAGAGACGTTCGCTTAAGGCAACTACCGTTTTTTGAGCATCGCTCAGCTTGGCCTGAAGTTCATCCAGTTTCTTTTGGAGTTCGGCAATCTTGCTGTCGCTTTGACCAAGGCCAAGTTTGGCGAGTTTTTCAACGAGTTTGTCTTCCACCAATTGATCTACGTCAATAATACTTTGTCCTCCTTTTCTGTTGAAGAGGGCAAACATTTCTCCTTTAAGAGATTCTACCGTATCAGAGTCGCCTTCCTTACAAGCGGCAGGACCTTCCGTAAAGAGAATAGCTTTAATTCTGTCTTTATACTTTGGAGGAAGAGGAATTTTCTTTTCTTCCGCTTTAAATCTCTTTTGACCCATTTCAAACATGCTGCAAGCACTCATGTTTTCAAACTGTCTGTCAGCTGCAAATCGAGCTTCCATGAGACCTCTCATAACCGAATCGAAGCCAAGATAACGATGAACCGGATCCATACATTCTTCATCCATTTCTGGAGGACCGAATTGCGGACCTGGACGAAAGCCTTCGTCATCGGCGAATCCGTCTCCTTCATCGTCAAATACTGGAAAGTCAAAATCAGTATTTTGTGCCGTTAAGACCGAAGCACCAAATGGGCTTCCTTCAAAACTACCACCTTGATTTTGAAACTGTTGGAACTTCTCCATCATTTTTTGCATGAGTTCCGGAGGTAAGTCGCTTGGGAATTGACCACCTTGGAAGCCACCACCCGGGAAATCACCGCCCGGGAATGGGCCGCCTTGGTTTCCACCTGGACCACTGCCGAAGCCGCCGCCTGGACCGCCCTGACCAGGGAATCCAGGACCGCCGTTAAATGGCATAGGCGGAGGACCACGGAATCCTGTAAATCCACAAGTATCTGGAGGTTGCCATGGTTTTGTGAGTTCCTCAAAAGCTACACCAGCTTTTTGAAGGACACCCAGTGGGTTGGTGCATCGTTCATTGAGTGCTGCAACGGCCGTTTCAAAAGATTTTGTGATTTCGGTATTTTCCAAACCGTTTTCTTTAAAATCAGCATATTCTCTACCTATTTGTTTGCTAACTTCACAGGCGCCTTGAATCATACCGGAAATTTGTCGGCAAGCGTCGAGTGACCGCATTTTGCCTGGTATAGGTTCTCCGGTTTCCTGGTCCATTCCTCCCCAAAGGGTTTGCTGAACACCAGGAACTTGAGTCCCAGTTTCTTGGTCAAATTTTCCATTGATGTGTTCGCGGAATGCCATCGCATTTTGAACATCTTCCTGAGTTGATGTTGCGGTTAATGCATTCACCGTTGCCACGGCATTTTCAATATCCGAAGCAATAGCGTCTACTTCCACCACTGGAGGACAAGCGAAACCGTTACTTTCACGAGAAACTTCCTTGAGCTGTCGTCTTACGTCTTTAGCGTTACGAGCCCAATCCTTAGCCTCACGCTGAAGGTCGCGGACCTGCTGTTTGACGTTGCCAACGCGGAACTGTGAAGCGTCCACTTGATTTTCGTCAAATTTAAATTGATTCGCAATATCGCCAAAGTTGAAACCGGCCTTACAGAAAGGATCATTTGGATTGAACTGGCAAGGATTTACCGAAGTCATTGGCATACCAGGTTGTCCCATCATAGAAGGATTACCGGGCATGAAACCGCCCTGGAATCCATTTTGGAAGCCAAACGGCTGAGGACCGAAATTATTTGGCCCGTTCATGTTGTTGTTTGGTTGGTTATTTTGCGGCTGAAAATCAGCACACGTGGCATCACGTCCTTCTGGAATTTGCTTTTGTGTTTTCATATCCCAGAACATTTTCTTGGGCATACAGATTTTGTTGTTCGGATTGAAAGCGTCCGGACATTGCTGCATGTCGGGAGGACACTGACCTGGCTGAGAAAAATCAGCAGCTGGTCGGTTCATCATGGTGTTTGGCTGGCCTGGCATCATGGTTCTGGAATCATTTACTTGTGCACGCGCCTGAGTACATGCTTGTGTGGCAAATGCTGCGCTGGAAGAATTCCAACAATCGCCTGAGGACGGTACTGTGCCAGCACTATCCATGCGGCAAGGATTTTGCGCCGTTGGGAAGACATTTGGGCCACATACCGGCATGTTTTGCATGTTGGTATTATTGGTGTTGCCACCCATGTTTCGTACGCCCTGACATTCTGAAGTGTTGTAATCAGGATTGCTCGTGTTCAAACAATTCGATTTAGGCTGGCATGTCTGATCTGTCATTCTGGTGTATTGAGCAGACCAATCACATTGCGGCATAGCACCCTGGCACGCCCATGCGCTGGTATTGGCATTCCAGACCCAAGTCTTGCCGCTTTGACATGCAGTAGTCGGCATCGGAGAACCCTGAGTCATGTTGTTGTTTGGCGTTCCTGTTTGGCCAGGCATCATCCGAACACCCTGACATTCTGAAGAGTTGTAATCAGGATCAGACGCTGTTGCACATTTTGATTTTGGCTGGCAGGTTTGATCGGACATCCTCGTATACTGGGTGTTCCAGTCACATTGCGGCACGTTGGTATTCGTTGGCGTTCCTGTTTGGCCATCCGGAGCACACCATGGGGCTGGATGCATTGTATCAATAGGTGCCATGTGGGTTCCAGCACCGCAAGTGATAGTTGTATTCGTGTTCGTAGTTGGCGGTGGATTTGTCGTAGGACACGTCCCCGAAGCCGGAATAACCGTTACGCCATCAGGACATTTTTGACACTGATTCATATCGTTATTTGGAGCTGGCGTGTTATTAGGACACATGACCTGCTGTGGCTGAGGAGCAGGCTGTCCGGGCATTAAACAAGTAGGATTCGCACTCTCTCCCTGCCATGTGCCGCCGGACGAAGTACAGCCAGCTTGCATAGCGGCTGGATCCATGATTTGTGCGTTTGAAAGACCAAATGTAAGTGCCACTACAAGGGCTGCCACGGCGGCTACGCCTCCGGCGCCCAAGTATAAGTGATGTGATTGAAGTCGAGATTTGTGTTTTCCCATAGAAAAAAGAATTATGAGTTAAAAAAGAAGAGGTTGTCCCGACATACGTCGGGACATTATTTTATTAGCCTCGCCACGACGGCTCGGCCTGTTCCTAAAATTGGGTTTTGAAAATAGCCCGAAGATCGACCGAACCTCAGGAAAGATAAAGGTTGCGCCACTTGGGCGCCCTATTGGCTTAGCCTCGCTACGGCTCGGCCTAAAGGAAATAAAATACGCACTAAATTTTTCTCGCAGTTGATTTGTCATTTGTGTTATTTATTTTTGACTGATAGCTATTACTATTATAATACAAAGTGTGCCATGCTGTCTAGTGCCTTTTAAGACCTCAATATATACCTGGGCCCCACGCCTTGCCTACTGGCAAACAGGCCTGTATCCTATTTTTGCTATGGGATTTTTCGGTAAAGCTCGCGACATGTATAGCCTGCAAAAACAGGCTAAAACGCTCAAAAAGGAGCTCAAAAATGTCCAAATCGAGTCGGAGGTAGATGGTATGACTGTCCTTTTAACAGCCGAACAGGAAGTAGTTTCAGTAACGATTGCCGAACCAACCTGGAACGAGCTTAAAAATGCGGAATTTGGGAAGAAGAAGCTGGAGGAGACGTTCAAAAAAGCATGCAATAAAGGGATGAAAAAAGCTCAAGAAATTGCCGGAGCAAAAATGAAAGGTATCTGGGGGCAGCTGGGAGTACCACAACAATAGAAGCATGATGAAAAAGCTACTTTCTATTTTCATAGTTACGGTTATTTTGGTGGGATTTTTGTACTGGTTTTGGATCTCACCTCCTTCGGGCAGAACGCAGACGATTTTTTTTCCGATTCACTCCGGCGAGACTTGGGACAGGGTAGCGGAACATTTACAAGGACAAGGGATGATTCGTTCACCGCGCGTTTTCCTTTTATTTACAAGGCTGCGTGGCGTGGATACCAACTTACGGGCAGGACGATACCAGCTCCAAAAAGGCATGACTCTCACGCAAATTTTACTGGCCATTACCGACCCCAAGCAGACCGAAGTTTCCGTAACAATTCCAGAAGGCTATTCTACTCATGAAATTGATGAGCGGCTTACAGGAATGGGACTCATTGATGAAGGCGATTTTAGGATGGCGGCGTTTAATAGCGAAGGGTATCTTTTTCCGGATACCTATTTTGTTTTTGCCAATAATTCAGTGTCGCAGCAGCTCATCAAAAAAATGCAGGCGAATTTTATCTCTAAAATCACGCCAGAGCTTAAAACGGCTGTGGAAAAGCAAAATCGTTCGCTACAAGAAGTGATCACCATGGCCAGCATTGTAGAAAAAGAAGTGAGAACAGAGCAAGATTTGCCCGTAGTTGCGGGAATTTTATGGAAGCGCTTAGATAAGGGCTGGCCGCTGCAAGCTGATGCCACGCTTTTGTATGGCAAGGACGTTCCCACCATAAGCAAAAGTGATTTAGAGGGTGATAATCCTTATAACACTCGCAACAAAAAAGGGCTGCCGCCAACGCCTATAGATAACCCGGGAATGCGGGCAATCCAGGCGGCAGTTTACCCGAAAGAAAGCCCCTACTGGTTTTACCTTACCGATAAAGAAGGCCAAGTTCACTATGCGGTGACTAATGATGAGCACAATGAAAACCGCCGCTTATACTTGGACAAATAAGATGACTATAATACCGGTGCACCCACCGGTGCAGGCGGAGGTACTGGCACGGGAGCAGGAGCGGGGTCAAGTGATGGAGTTGGAGTAGGCGCAGGAGTTGGTGCAGTCGGAGCGGGCTTTGGTTTTTTGGTAATGGTGAATTTTGTTACTGGAGTTTTATTGCCATCTACATCTACACCGTAAACGCTAAACTCATTTTCGCCATCTTTTAAATTGCCGTAAGAAGTTTTGGCGTAATATGCCCATGTTTTGCTATCGGGAATGTACTTGCTCAGCGCAAAATCGTTCACAAAAACTTTTTCGATCCCCTTCCCAATCGTTCCATCAATCTTTACCGAATCTTCCATCGTTTCTGATTTGTCTGTTCCGTTAAAACTCACCACTTTAGGCGCCGAAAGATCCGCCGGTTCTTTGGGCTTGTCGTAGAAAATTTCAATTTCGGCAGGATCACTGCGTTCACCATTTTTACCAATAGCGGTGATGATAAAACGGTTGGTGCCACCCAAAAAGTTTCCATACTGGCTGGCGGCTACATAGGACCATTTTTCTGAGCCGGCTTTATATTTTTGAAGGAGGTATGGCTCCGCCCTACCCGTAACATACGTAGCGACTTCGAGTTTTTCGGTGGCAGAGCTCACCGTACCCGTTATCGTCACCGAACCGGCTTTGGTAGTACGTTCGGCAAGAACCGGTGTAAGAATCACCGGTGCCGAGAGTACTGCGGTAATTTCAGAAACTGGAGTCGTGGTGCTGCCAAGTCCCATGCTGAGAGGCGAGACATTGCTCTCTTGTTGCTGAGCCACGGCATCGGCTACGCTTACGGCCGCCGTTCCCACGCGATCTTCTTGGCGGTTCCATATATACCACTCGCTCGTGCGAAACTCATCCGAAAGCAAAACGAGCGGAGAAATGACCTTACTGGCACGCAAATCAGCGAGATCAGAAGCTCTCAAACTCACTTCTTGCCCCAGTGCAACGTCTAATGTCTCGGCCGTGCGCAAACGCCCCGCATTTTCGGGATCTTCAATTTTCACGGCGACGCTCACTTTTCCTTCTAGCACCTGCACACTTTCACGGCTTCCTTGCGAAACATTAAAAATTGTGCCAAGCGAAGTCACTTCCAAGTGTTGCGTCATAACTTTATGCGCCGAGCGAACCGTCGGCTGATCCGAACGCATGATCCAAACCTGACCGGCGATCACATTCAAAGTCACGTCATCTTGCGAATCGCGGCTTTTGAGGCCGGCAATTTCCACTTCCGTCTCCGAATCCAAACGGATCGTGCTCTTATTAAGCAGCGTAAGAACGGCTCTGGAACCCGGCAACGTCCGAATCTTATCGCCTTCATTTAAAATGCTGCCATCAATGACGTTGGTCCACTGATCTACGCCCCAAATTTTCATCTCCGCACGCCCTGCCGCAACCGTTACCGCTGCCTTGTTTTCCAGTGACTGAACGCGTTTTTCTTGAAAATAATCAACAATCTGAAAAACCAAAACCACAATCAAACCAAGGATAATGAGCGAAAGGAACGGGAAAAAGAAGCTTCCAAGACGACGTGGCCTGCGCTGATAGGTTTGATACATCGGGTTAAAGTATAAAGTTAAAAGTATAAAGTTAAAAGTGAAATTTTCAGGCTGGCCGGCTGTGGATCATTTCCTGAAAACAGTTTTTTAAGAAGCAGAGCGAGCCACATGTGGCGAGCGTCTCCTGGAAGCCGCGAAGCGGCTGTAAGGGGGCTGCGCTCTACTGTTTAAGGGAAATGGCAGCCGGCCATCAAAGCCCCATTTCTTTTTTGAGGGCGTGGATGTCTTGAAGCAGCTTAGAATCTTTCCCGAGCTTGGCGCGGATTTTGTTGTAGGAATGCAGCACCGTGGTGTGATTGCGGCCAGAAAAATGATCACCAATGGTGTCGTAGGAGTGTCCTAACACCTCATAGATGAGATACATGCAGACCTGCCGTGGGAGCATAATTTCGCGTTTGCGAAGCGTACCGCGCAATTCGCTAGAAGGAATGCGGTAGTAATCCGCCACAAGATTAATGACGTCATCGGCATTGCGAACCGAAAGCTTGGCATCCATCTGCTCTTTGCTGACGCCAACAATTTCACCATTGCGATCCAGACGACGAATAAGCCCACCTACGGACTTTACCGTCGGCGTAGTGTTCTCTAACCGCATTTGCGCGATGGCTTGGAGCAAAACACCCTCAAGCTCGCGAATGCTGTGGTGGACGTTGTAGGCAATAAAGTCGAGCACTTCCGGCGGAAGCATGGCTTGCTGTTCGGCACACTTGTTTTGCAAAATAGCCAGACGCGTTTCGTAATCGGGAAAATGAACCTCGGCCACCATGCCCATCTCAAAGCGGCTCTTTAAGCGCACCTCAATGCCGGCGAGTTCTTTGGGTGGACGATCCGAGCTCAAAATAATTTGGCGATTGGCGTTATAGAGCTCATTAAAGAGGTGGAAAAACTCTTCTTGCGTGCGATCTTTATCGGCCAAGAGCTGAATATCATCCACAATCAAACAGTCTACATTGCGGTAGCGAGCCTTAAAATCATGGGCGTTATATTTTTTGATGGCATCCACCACCTCGTTTAAAAATCGTTCAGCGGTAAAATAAACCACAATTTTTTCGGGAAAGTTTTTTAGGATTTCACGGCCAGTGGACTGAAGCAGATGGGTTTTGCCCAAGCCTACGCCGCCATATATAAAGAGCGGGTTCCACTGGGCACCAGGATTCGCGCCAACGGCTTGGCAAGCCGCATGTACTAAACGGTTGTGCTTGCCCACAATGAAGTTACTCAACGTATACTTGGGGTTGAGCATGTAGCTGACCGTTTCGTTGTCTACACGCACCTCGCGCTTACCAGGAAGTTTTCTCACTTTCTTGGTCTCGGGAACGATGGAAGTAAGCGGAACCTTGCGAGTGTCGTCGTCATTAGAAAGCGCGCTGTCTACCACTATAGAAATGTCCGTTACGGTGGTATTTAAAACCTTAATCGTCTCTAAAATGCGATCTTGACAGTGCTGAGCAATCCAGCTGTAGGCAAACTGCGTTGGAACGCCAACTACCGCTACATTTTGATCAATGCGTAGCACCGCGGTATCGGCAAACCACGTAATGAACTGGTCATGTCGCAAAGTAGGATAAAGGCGCATGAGCACCTGCCTCCAAAGTTCCTTTGTATCAGTGTTGTCCATAATGTTTAAGCTCAAGCCTCGCTCAGTCGCCAATCGCGGGGACGCTCTGGCTCCTTCTCTCAGCTTTCGCGCTCGCGCCGTGCGCTCGCAAAATTACAGAATGTTTAACTTAACCCGGCTGGGATTCCTATTGTAGTGAGGTTGCCCGAAAAGGCAAGGTAAAGCATGATGGGCGCGTGGAGCAAATTGATTTCTTAAAATTAGCGGACCTGGATGACCTCAAGCGGATTGATGATTTAGCCTTTCCTCAGGATGCCGAGGGCCGAGAGATTTATGAAGACCGCATAAAAACTTTCCCTGCTGGCTGTTACAAAATCACATTGGAAGGAAAAATGGTAGGGTTTTTATCATCCGAATTGTGGAGCGAATACCATCCCACTATTTTAAATAGGAAGGCATCACTTTTTCATGATCCTGTAGGAAAAATCGTATTTGTTTCGGCGCTTGGCATCATGCCCGGTTACCAAGGCAAAGGTCTTGGAAGTCGGCTCCTCAAGATGTTTATTCAAAAAATGAAAAACGACAATCGTACATCCATCTATCTTCGTTCTGCAAACAAAGCCCGGCCTTTTTATGAAAAGCACGGCTTTACATTCGTGAAGCAGGAAGAAGATAACGGCACGTTAAACGATATCTTGGAGCTGAAGTTGTGACTTATTTCAACGCACCTTTGACCGTATCACCCGTGTGACCTTCAATTTGTTGAAGCGCTGTTCCTGGTGAATCAATGGAAAGCTGGCGCGGGTCCAGAGTCCCGGCGGCAACAGCTTTTATTTCAGTAACGTCATATTGATCAAGGTACGAAAAACTCGAATAGGCACTTGATGGTAATTCTGCAGTGGATGCCAGCTCTAATCTTCGTCTAGCTTCTGCTGATTTGGCTGCAAAAATTTCCTGAGCCGCTTTTTGGATCTGACGCACGGTATGAGCCATTCTAAAAAATTCAAGAATATTCCTGAGTTCATAATCCCAACTTTGAGACTCCACAGCCCGGTCAAAAGCCGCTTTTACATACTCTTTGGTGATAGGAAGATCTCTTCTCTGGTCCATTCCCTCCAGCTTTCTTTGGCAATTCGTAATGAGAACATCAAGCCTTCCCTGGCCACTCGTCCCATTAAAAATCTGCTTGGCTACAACGTCATCTGTGGAAAGTCCAACACCGCATACTTCTCGGTCCGTAGATCGCGTCGTGGCAATGCGTACTCCCCGCTCAAATGCCTCTTTGTGCTGAGGGCTTGAATACCCTTGCTCGCAAATAAAAAGAACCAGCTCAAGAAGCCCGGGGCAAGGCTGAAGAAGATCGCTTAAATAAGTTCTCAGCTCTTCGGGAATGCCGGTAACTACAGAAAGTGCTCTATCTTGGTCCACAGCTCCTGGAATTTCTCCTTCATCAGCCATCAAAAACAGATTGTTAAATCATTTCATTATACGCTTAACTGGCCTCATTTAAAAGGCACCTACGGTCTGTACGTACAGACCTTTCACCCAAAAAGAGCACGGCGGAGTTGAGCCTCAAACATTTCCAAATTTGGAACGCTTGGCGGAATTGCCGCCGCGGGAACAACTAAATTTCCTCTGCCCTCCGATTCTCGTCGCAAATATTTCTCAATGTCTTGTGCTGTTTGAGGATGAGTCCTCGGTACAAATTTCCCAACTTGGCAGACGGCTATATCTTGATGCCATTGAGCAAGTCCTCCTAACACGAGCGCATTTTCAATTTGATCTCCCTCAATCATGGCATTCAAACGCTCCAATACATCTGCCTGTGGCCTTCCAGCTACATCTAAAAGCGCAAAACAACGCAGGAGCCCAAGGAGAGCGAACGATTCAGAAAGAGGATGGTAGTCACGCGCCGTTTTAACGGTGATTTCGTAATGAGAACGGGCCACTAAAGCTCCCTTCTCAACCTGCGGATGATGTATATCGTTATGAGCATGAGCCGATGTTGCCGCGCCAAAGTACGCCACATTCCCTCTTTTAAGAGCGAGGGTAAGTTGATCGAGCTTTGTATCGAGAGCCTTAAAAACTTTCTCTGCTTCTCCAAAGAGACGCTCAGACTCTGCGCCGTAATCTTCTCCACGTGGCGGGTCAACAGCGGCACGAAATCCATAGGACATCGCAAGATGCGTCTGCATATGAGCCCTTAGCCGAGGGTATGAATCCGTTGGAAGATCAGGACGAATCATCATGGCATTTCCTCCAACTCTTGTTCTCACAACAGGCTCAACGTCTTCTTCAATTTCACCAACCATTCCCAAAACAAGCTTTGGATGTTGAGGCGAAAGAACGGAGAGCATATCCGTTTTCATACCGGCGGAACCATCCAGAGCTTCAAGAGCATTTAACGTTCTTTCTACAAGCCTTCCTTCGGCAAATTGGTATGGATCCTCTATTCCAGGCATAACGACGGTCATATTATCGCGCAACGGTGTGAGAAACAAGGCTGGGGTGACAATAAATTTTCTCAAACATTTTGGCCTGTTAGGGAGCGGGATCATGTTTCGCTTCCTGCCGTAACAGGAAGCGAAATGCCGAGACTGCCGTCGAGGCAATCCCGCGACCGTTGCGAGGCCGTACATGTTAGGCCGAGCAACAAGCAGGCCCTGTTTAAAAAAATTTATTTGCCACCCCGGCTAAAACAGCTTCACAATATCGCTATACGTCACCAAACCGATCATCACAAGCAGTAAGACAAAACCAATCGTATGCACCATGGCTTCTAAGCGAGCGTTCACGCGGCGTCTGAAAATAACCTCAACAACAATAAAAAGCAGACGGCCACCATCCAACGCCGGAATGGGCAGGACGTTAATAACCGCGAGCGAGAGCGAAAGCAGAGCGGCAAAACGGAGAAGCGCAAAGAATCCTTCTTGCACAAACGTGTGGGTATAGTAGGCAATCTGCACGGGGCCGCCGACGTCCCCCGGGACAGTGAATTTTGAGATGATAGAGCCAATGGTATTCCCAAATGCCTGGACGGTAATGCCTGTTAAACGGACGCTCTCGGAGATCGCCTTTTTAAAAGCCGTCCAAGGAGCATAGTGCACTTTTTTAATCTCCGTAAATGAAGTAATGACGGAAGATCTATAGACGGAAATTTCGGAATTTTTATACGAAGCCAGGAGAGAAAGGGCAATACCAAGCTCTTTTTTGTCTTCTCTCGTGGTTTTAATTTCCAGCGTCGAAGTTCCACGAAGAATCCTATAAACCAATTCTTTTCCAGCGTTCTGCTTAAGAACGTCCACCACTTGCTGAGGCGTGGTAATGTCCATGCCTTGAATATTGACGATAACATCTCGCGGCTGAAAGCCGGCCTTTTGCGCCACCGAACCGTCAAATACATCCGCCACGATTACTTTTTTGCTGTCCGGCAAAACTACCGGAATCTCCAGCGTTTGCGTTCCGCGCAAAACGGAAAAAGTCACACTCCCCGACTCAGTCAAAATATCGTCAAAATCTGAAGGATAGTACACGTTTTGGCCGTTCATTTTCACGATGACGTCCCCTACTTGAAGACCAGCCTTGGCACTCGTACTGCCGGGTTTTATTTCATACACTGCAAGGCGTGGAAGCTCCGTGAACGGCTTGAGACCAACTCCAAAAGTCTTATCTTTACCCAGAAGTGGCACATGAAGTTTTTTAATGACTCCATCTCTACTAGCCACGGTAACATCTACATCTTTTATCGCTTTATTCTTAGAAAAAATGGCAACCTGGCTGGATTCTTTAAGCGGACGATCGTCAATGGCTAAAATCTGATCACCCTCCGTGAGCCCAAAAGTTTTAGCCTTTTCGCTTATCTTTGAAACAAAAACACCAGGTGCACTTACCACATTTCCGGCAGCGAGATGCTCAAAAAGGTCATCTTCCGTCACAAGAAGCGGCTCAATTCCAAAACT
>JBBTWV010000028.1:0-15706 GCA_038062615.1 Patescibacteria group bacterium
GGAGAAACCTCTTTCCGATTCGTCTACATGGAGCGAGGAAAGGCCAAGATCGAAAAGTATTCCATCAATCTTTCCTTCTTTTTGTAGGACATTTTTGGCGATCTCTTCCAGATTCTCAAAATTGTCGCGAATATAATGAACATGTGAGTATGATTTGAGTCTTTCTTGAGCCTTTTGGAGGTTGCGGTCATCAACTTCGATGCCGTAAACGGCTCCGCTATTTCCTAGTTGGGTAATCAAAGATTCCGTGTGCCCTCCGACCCCCAAAGTGCAATCAATGAAGATTTTGCCCGGTTTGGGCTCAAGGAAGCGAATAACCTGATTGGTAAGGACCGGTAAGTGGAGTGGCATTTTTAGTGCTCTAGCCTCATGTACAGAGGGTTTTGAGCTAATCGTGTTCAAAAGTTGTGCACAAAACGTGTATAACTTTTTTGATCACGTTGTGCCTGGAATGTACTTTCAACAGGTAGCAGTGTCAAACCATTTTTTGAGAAAAATAGAGAATAGAGCACAATTTGTGTTCGTTTGAAGTGCGTTTTGTGATTTTTTTGTTTTTCTTAAGCCAAAAACACCGTTTAATGACTTTCTCTTGCGATTTTTTGAATATGTTGGGTAACTTTTGTGATCAACTCAGGGAAAAGATGCAACGATTAGACATGTGTATAAGCGAAAACGGCATTTGCCTTCGCGGGCTCGGAAAGCACATATCAACTATTTTTTAGGCTTACTTTGACCTCCGCGATCGTCAATCGTTTTTCCTTTTGAAGCCGACGAATTTTATTTACCCGTTCAATCATTGATGACGCATACAACGCATAACCGCTCTCGGTGTACTGCTCCACTTCCAAAAGCTCCTCCTCGGTCCAAAAACGAATCGTCGCGACACTTTCTCCCGTTGCCCTAGCGAGTTCGCCAATTTTTAGGAGTTTAGTTTTTTTTTGAGATTTACTTGCTGGATCTTCTCTTCCAACCGCTTTGAGATAAATATCCAGTGAGCGCTCGATGCTACGGTAAATAATACGATAATAATCGTCCATTTCCCCGTGAAGCTGAGCTTGTTCAATCGCATTAATGTACGCTAGCCGATCTTCTTTGCGTACGAGCGCGGGAGGATACCCTTTCTGCATGAGTAAAAGATTCATAAGTAGGCGAGCTGTTCTTCCGTTGCCGTCTATAAACGGGTGGATACTGACGAATTTTAAATGCGCATCCGCCGCAATGGTTGCCGGATGCTCAGCATTACCTCTATGCATCCACCTCATAAACTGCGACATCAAATCAGGAACCTTTAAAGGATTTGGCATGATGACCGTTGAGCCGGCAATTCTCACAGGCACGTTTCGGTATCTCCCCGCATTCGCATCATCAATTCTACTCAAAATAATTCGGTGAATATCAAGAATTTCTTTTTCGGTAATATCTGCTCGTTTTTTACGCACCAATTTTTTAATGTATTCCAAAGCATGAGCATGATTCATGGCCTCGAGATGCTCCGTGAGCGACTTTCCGGCAACCGTAAGTCCTTTTTCCACAACCAGCGCGGTTTCCTGACGCGTCAGGGTGTTACCCTCAATGGCATTGGATGTGTAGGTGAGTTCAATCTTAAACCACCCGTCGAGATCGTTGATGAGTTCACGCGGAAAAGGGCGATGCGCTTGAACCTTTTTTTGCTTTTCGGTGATTTTCTTAAGAAGGCCACTCATGTGTAGAGTATAAGGTAATACTTTACACATTGCAAGTTAATTGGCTTTTAAAGAATAATCTCTCCCTGCCGGATTATCCTCATCTTTTTCCCTGAGAGATCCACAATTGTTGAGGGAGGGTTCCTGGGGAGGCGGCCGCTATCAATCATAAAATCTGGCTTGAGTTGCTCTTTCTTGAACTGGGCTTTAATCGCAGAGACCGAATAAGGCGAGGGCTTGGTAGAAATATTTGCGCTGGTAGTGGTAAGTGGTGAGCCAAACTTTCTCACCAGCTCCAGCGAAAGTGCATGCTTGGGTACTCGAATTCCCACGGTTTTGTGCCCGGGATTTAAAAATTTTGGTAGCGATTTTTTGCGCTCTAACACAATGGTAAGCGGGCCGGGCCAGTGTTTTTTGGCCAGATCTAAAGCTTTTTTAGAGAAGATGCCAAATTTTTTGGCCATCTTCAAATCCCCTACCAAAATAGAAACCGGCTTACTGCACGGCATCTGCTTAAGCTGGTAAAGCCGCTCAAGCGCCTCTTCATTAAAAATATCGCAGGCAAAGCCGTAACAAGTTTCTGTGGCGTGGGCAATAACCTGGCCGCTTTGTAGCGCCGAAAGCGCTTTGGAAAGACTCATAACAAAAGAATACCAGAAATAAAGTCACCGTTGCTTCCGCCGCGATTCTCCGCTAATTTATGACCCGTGAAACCTCGCATCGCCATTAACGGCTTTGGAAGAATCGGTCGGATGATGTTCCGCGCCAATCTGGAGCGCAATTTGGTGGATATTGTGGCCGTGAACGATCTCTCGCCGGCTGAGGTTCACGCCCATTTGCTCAAATATGATTCTACGTACGGAATGATTCCGAATGATATTAAAGCGGTGGGAAGCGATTTAGTGATAGATGGAAAAAAGGTGACGGTATACAACAAAAGAGATCCGTCGGAGTTACCGTGGAAAGACATAGGCATAGACATCGTGATTGAGTCCACCGGCGTTTTTACAGAACGTGAAGGGGCCAGCAAACATTTGGCGGCTGGCGCCAAACGCGTCATTATTTCGGCTCCCGCAAAAGATCCCGATGTAACGTTTGTGATGGGCGTGAATGATTCGATGTTTGACCCCAAAAAACACTTCATTATTTCCAATGCGTCGTGCACCACCAACTGCCTGGCGCCGCTGGCAAAAGTGTTGGATGAAGCTTATGGCATTGAGCGCGGATTCATGACAACCGTGCATTCTTATACCAATGATCAAAAGATTTTGGATCTTCCTCATAAAGATTTACGGCGTGCGCGTGCGGCAGGTCTCTCTCTTATTCCTACAAGCACAGGTGCCGCAAAAGCTATTGGTGAAGTTCTCCCTCAGCTTGCTGGAAAATTAAATGGCATTTCTGTTCGCGCACCAACTCCAACCGTTTCACTGGTAGATTTTTGCTGTGATGTCAAAAAATCGCCAAAGGACGCCGCAGAAATAAACGACTTGTTTAGAAAAGCCGCTATGAGCCAAGCGCTCAAAGGCATTTTGGCGGTAGAAGATAAACCTCTTGTTTCAATTGATTTCAAACACAATCCGCACTCCAGCATTGTGGACAGCCAGCTCACTATGGTCATTGGTAACATGATTAAAGTTTTTTCTTGGTACGATAACGAGTGGGGATATTCGATGAGAACCATAGAATTGGCGGCAAAAGTGGGAGCAGCGTAGTGGCTTGCAGTAAAGCTCTTTAGCACTATATAATCGCGAGTGCTTATTAGAAATTTCTATGGATCGCAGAAACGCCATTCTTCAGGCTATCATAAAAGAATTTATTGAGACCGCCGAGCCCGTGGGCTCGCAGGCGATTGTCTTGGGTTATCATTTTTCCGTTTCGCCGGCCACGATTCGCAATGACATGTCCACCCTGGAAGACGAGGGCTATATTTTTCAGCCGCACACATCTGCGGGCCGCATTCCCACCGATACCGGCTATCGCTTATATGTAAACGAGCTCGCCGATTATGCCACCGCCGAGAAGCAGGCTATGAAAGCTTTGCAAAAAGTAGTGAGCGACTATGAGTTGCAAAAAGCGCGAGAAAAAATATATGACGGGGTGCGAATTTTGGCTCAAACAACAGGAAATGTAAGTTTTGCTACGATGCCGGATAATCAACGAACTTTTTATTTGGGTGTCTCCAATGTTCTTAAACAGCCGGAATTTTCTCACGATACAATGCGTGCTTCACAAGTTATGGAAGTTTTAGAAAACACCGATCACTTTGTGAACACCCTGCGCCAACTGGATATCGGTCAGGACATTAAAATATTAATTGGCCATGAAAATATTCTGCCTCAGATTCAGTCATGCGCTATGATTGTGGGGAAGTATAAAGTGGGAGGATATGAGGGTTTTATGGGACTCCTTGGGCCAACCCGCATGCGGTATCCGTTTAATCATGTTATCGTTAAAAAAGTGCGGGACATGATGCAAGCTTAAATTTATGAGCGCCGCACGGCGGCGTTGCGAGGCCCGTAGCGAGGATCTGGCTTTGCCAGTCCGAGCAGGGCCGAGCGTAAACATATGACCGACGAGAATAAAAATTCTGGGCAAACTCAAACTGCTGCTGGGGCTCAAGACGAAGCCGAAAAACTGCAAGCAGATTTAGCCGCGGCCAATCAAAAAATTCAAGACCTCACGGAAACTGCCAAACGTGCACTGGCCGATTTGCAAAACTACCGCAAGCGCGTGGAAAAAGAGCGCAGTGATTTTGCCGCATTTGCCAATGTCACCATTTTGTTAGAGCTGCTCCCGATTTTGGATAATTTTACGCGAGCATTTTCACAAGTTCCGCAAGAAATTCAAAAAACGGAGTGGTTTAAAGGCGTTCTGCAAATTGAACAGCAACTTGTTGCCCTGGTGAAACGTAAAGGAATTACAGAAATGCCTTCCACCGTTGGTAAAAAACTCGACATCAAAATTCATGAACCGATTATGACCGGACCGGGCGAGAAAGACACCATTGTCGAAGAATTTGAAAAAGGCTATTTGATTGGCGAAAAAATCCTCCGTCCTGCAAAAGTTAAGGTTGGTGATGGAACCGCGCCTCCTAGTTTGAGCGAAGAGGAACCAAGTGCACTGCATAATCCTGGACTGGAATGAAGTTTTGTGTCGGATGCGTGTTCACGTGAACAGTTTCTTATCTCCAAGTTTCGCATAAACACAATATTATGCCTCCTTCCGGCAAAAAAGTGATTCTTGTTCCGCTCACTTTAAAGCATATTCCAAAATGTTTTGAATGGATTCATAGTCCTCAAACAACAAAATTTTTACAAGGTCCGTTTCCAAAAACCTACCGCGGTGAAGTGGCTTGGTTCCGCAAAATGAAGTCCCAAAAAAGCGAATTATTTTTCGCCATTCTTGATAAAACAACTCTGCAATACATCGGCAATATCGGTATTCACCATATTTCTCACGAGCACAAAAAAGCGGATATAGGAATTATGATTGGAGAAAAGACGCATTTGAATCGCGGTTACGGAACAGATGCCATGCAAACGGCATTGAAGTATTGTTTTCAGACGCTCAAGCTTAATAAAGTTTCACTTATTGTTGACCCACGCAATAAACGAGCGCGGCATTGCTATGAGAATTGCGGTTTTAAAAAAGTCGGTTATTTGAAGGATGACGCCATAATAAACGGGAAATTTGTAGATTCGGTGATGATGACAGTTTTTGGCGAAAAGCGTATAATGAAAGGATGACAAAAGCTACCATACAAAAATTAAAAATCCTGATGGAGAAAGAAAGTAAATTGAAGCATTTACGCCGCTTCAAATACAAACTCAAAAATATTATTGATTTTATAAAAACCGATGGAAGGTAATTTAAACATACCAAAAGGCGAAAAAATCTCTTCTGCAAGAGAAGCCATACAAATTTTGCATGATTTGGATGATCGAATAAATATAGTTTCCGACCTTGCGGAACAAGAAAAGAAGGAAATTATAGCACTGTTTGATGACCTGTATAAATTTGTTGCAAGCCATAACTATTATCCACAATATTTAAGCTCCATAATCTATGATCTCAAGAATGATTTAAGCAACGCAGAGGGAGAATTTAAAATTGATGATGCCAGGCGAAAGATCATTGAGGAGGAGCAGCGTCCACCCGATTACTCCATAGAATTCAGTGAAAAATCTTCAAATTCCATGGAAATTGCTGAAGGTTTAAATTTAGTTTACCTTCAAGTAATACATAATGGCGTCACAAAACCAATCATCCTATCAACCGATCAGCTGAAACGAAATCCATCTCTTAAAATAAATGGATATGTGGCAAATATCTTTATTTTTGGGACAAGGGAAATGGAGGTATCCATCAATGGTATTTCTGCAAACACGGCGCTATTTGAACGTGGCGGCTTTATGCTCAGCGGTCCTCATGATGTAACCTTTGAAGATTTGGCTACGCCAGAACATCCCGAAAGCGAATTGAGAGAATTATTCCTCGCAGGTCAAAACCCAAAACCCGGGAAACCGGTCCCAGGGCGCTACTTCTTCGCAAATTCAGCCCTGAGCACCGACTACCATGGTTTGGGTATTTTAAACGGAATACCCAAGGCATCCTTGCAACTGAGGGTGGATGGCAAGAGCTATGAAATACCGATTGAGCAAAAAGTGGATGAACCGTTTGAGACAATGGATGGATATGAGTTCTGCTATTTAGGAAACAGCCAAGAACAATTTGCTCAAATAGATAATCTCCATGAAAAATTAAAAGCCATTACAGAGTCCGCCAAGGAAATTGAAGAACTATTTGGAGGTAAGCTGATACATAAAATTCATCTGGTTGATTTTCACCGTGATGCTGCAGAAACCAGCTCTGCGAAACCGGTGATTATCTTTTTTGCAGATACTATACGGAACCGATCACCTGAATATCTGAGAATGGTAACGCGCCATGAATTTCTACATAAATATACCCAGGAACGGGGGTATACGAAGGACGAAAAAATCCGTGCCAAATATGCTGATATTCAAGGCCTTGAGGGTGAAAAAAAGGATGTCGTGATTCGCGCGGGATGGCTACCGCGTTCGCCATTTGACGGAATAGTTACTCAAAACAAAGAATTTTTAAGTTTCATCAACGAATCAAATTATTTTGATCTTCCAGACGCTGGACACTCAGAAGATGATATTCAAGAATTCGTCGCCTCTTTTTTGCATACGCTCCTCTATGTTGATCGCCTTGAAAAAAATCTCAATGAGCCAGTAGTAGTAAGGCATAAAGCCATTGAACTGAGCCAAGCGCAGAAGTTAAAAATACTTGATATTTATATTGAAACATTAGAAGTTATTATTGATGTAGCCCCCGTATTTCCAATTCCCATAATCAGCCCTCTCATCAAGCCCGATGAATGGAAAGAAAAGAATATGCTAAGTGACAAGCTTAAATTTATTAAAAAACTCAGGGGAAAAATTGTTTCTACCTTATGAAAATCCCCTCCAAAAATCTTTCCAGCTTACTCATCCTTTTCTTGCTCATAGGTGCTTTTGCATTTTTGCCAAAACAACCTTCTTCTGATTTTTTGGCGAGTGTATTGAATGAAGAAAATATTGTGAGCCTTACCAACGCCGCCAGAAAAAATTCTCGACTTACGGCATTAGCTATTTCACCAAAACTGGAAAAAGCGGCTGATGAGAAAGCGAAAGATATTTTGGACGAGCAGTATTTTGCGCATACGAGCCCTGCTGGCAAAACGCCTTGGAGTTTTTTTGACTCCGCTGAGTATAAGTACCTCTACGCCGGTGAAAATCTGGGAATGCATTTTACGACTTCTGAAGCCATTACCGAAGGCTGGCTGGCCAGCGAAGGTCACCGGGAAAATATTTTATCGGATACCTATACGGAAATTGGCGTGGGTGTGGCTCAAGGAAGATTTATGGGAAATTCCACGACCGTGGTTGTGCAAATGTTTGGCAAACCACTTGCAGTTTCGCCAAGCAAAAAAAGAGTCTCCCAGCGATCAACAAAAAAATCCGCAGCCGGGCCCGCTTGGCCCGGCACTCCTAGCAACTCGCCAACGCACTCTGCTTTGCAAAAAAAATCCCTTCCCCAGTATATTTCTGACCTGGAGGCTCAAAAAATAGCTACTTGGAAACCCAAGGCGAGCGCACTGGAAGTATTCTCGCCAGGGGCAGAAGAAGATAGCCTTCCCTTCTCAGAAAGCGCTTATGGATACTTTGTCCTCTCGGGAACAGCATTTCTCTTCTATTTTTTGGTAAAAATGAGACGCAAGCAACAGTAGAGGACGGTATCATTGTCAATTCAATCTCGCATAACTTCTCGCCACTCCGTCAGGAGGATTTTCCAGATAGGATTTATAATAACTTGACGGATTCTTGACTTTATGTAATATTTCCTGCTTATATATATCTTATATATCATAACCATTTCGACAATGAATAAGTCTCATTTCTCCGCGCTGTCAGTGGCTTTTTTGACAACTTTATTGGCGATACTCCTTATTCCCACCAATATTGCACTGGCGCAGGATGTGTCGGATTTTTCCTTGGGCGCCGGTGGTTCTGATGTCCCTGTTGCATCAATAATTATTGTTCCGGATGAAACTCCTCCGCCGCAAGATTTCAGCCTCATTGGCCAAAATGGCGGTTTTAGTGTGCCAATTCCTGTTCCACCCGATGCCAACCCACCAGCTACTCCGATTGAAATTACCGTCCTGAACGGAAGCGGATCTTCTGCATCAACCTCGTCAGTCGCTCAATTTATCAACCTCAATAACTCCGCCCCCACAGCCAATAACGCGGAATTCACTCTACTTCGCGACGGCTCCATTAGTAGCATTTTAAGCGGATCTGATGCCGATAACGACACCATCAAGTTTTTAACCACCACCTTACCGGCAAACGGGACCGTTGATTTAAACAACACCACGGGACAGTTTTACTACTTCCCCAACAATAGTTTTGTTGGCAACGATTTATTCCAATTTGTGGCCGACGACGGCCAACTCACTTCGCAAGAAGCCACGGTAAGCGTTATGGTAAATATGCCGGTCTACTTAGAAGGCCTAGAAGAGAACCTCGCCGCCGATTTTGATCCGCCGTACAATCCTGAAAGTTTAGAAAATCCAACAAACTATCTTGCCGCAAAGTATGAAGAAACAAGCGTAACGTTCCGGCCATTGGTGGATGAAGAACGCGTAGATGAAATTCGGATCATGAGTAGTTTGGATGATGTAGAACAGGTCGTAACTTCCGGCGCGGAGGCAACATTTAACTTGCGACCCGGAACAAATACCTATTTCTACTTCACCCTTCGTTCCCAAGGAGAAGTTCTTGGCTATCAAAATGTCTCAATATACCGCGAAGGTCCGCCACTCGCTTCAATTCGCGTACAAGGTTTTGAGCTCTCTCCCGCGTTTACCTCGCAAAATCGATATTACAGCGTGAGCAACATTCCTTTTGAAACACAGAACGTCTCCCTTTTTGTTGAAAGTACCGATCCGATTGTTTCATTTATTAGAATTACGGATGATGGGGATGAAAGTTTTAGTGTGACCCGTGGAAGCGAGAACTTAGCTGAACCGTTTGTCCTCCCGATTCCTTCTTTCGAGGGGAGATTCTTTACGATTGATGCCCTGGATGAAGATGAAAATTTTCTTGGAAGTTATGGTATTACTCTCAGTAAAGATGGAAAAATATTGACAGGCATTACCGAAAATCTCGCTGCCAATTTGAATCAGGATTTTCAACCGGCTCAACGGTGGTACAGTTTGAACGCTGCTTTTGAAGAAGCAGAAGTATCCGTCGGCATCAATACGGATGATCCTGCTATTACAGGTTTCCGCGTCGTAAGAGATGGTAAGGGTTTTGAAGAAGCCGTAGAAACTATTGGCGCCGATCAATTATTTACGGTTCCACTCAACTTTGGTTGGAATAATTACCTCAATGTGCTGCTGTATTCAGGTGATGAACATGTGGGGAGTTACTACCTCAATGTCTATCGCGAAGGTCCGCCGCTTGCCTCTCTCCGCGTTGACGGCTTTGAGATTTCGCCGGCATTTGACTCCCAAAATCATTACTACAGCGTAAACGACATTCCATTTGAGACACAAGAGATGTCCCTCTTTGTGGAAGCTGGCCACCCGGCCATTGCCACCATTCGCGTTACCAATGATGGAAATTTTGACGTCACCCGATCCAGCGATGATCTCGCCGCACCTTTTGTGCTGCCGATTCCAGCTTTCAAAAAGGGGAATTATTACGTTATTGAAACCCTTGATGCCGATGGAATGTTCATGGGAAGATATGAAATCTCTTTTCATAAACAGGAAAAAATACTGACGAACATTACTGAAAATCTCGCCGGTAATCTGCAGCCGGAATTCAATCCGGCTCACCGGTGGTACAGCTTGAACGCCGCTTTTGAAGAAGCGGAGATATCTATTGGCATTGATGCTGGTGATCCTGCCATCACCGGGTTTCGCGTCGTGAGGGACGGCAAGGGCGGCAACGAAGATGAGGTGAATATTATCGGGCCGGATGAATTATCTACCATGCCGCTCAATTTTGGGTGGAATAACTATTTCAGTATTCTGTTGTATTCCGGCAATGAACATGTGGGAAGTTATTATCTCGACGTATACCGCGAAGGTCCGCCGCTGGCCTCTCTCCGTGTTGACGGGTTTGAGCTCTCTCCTCAATTTGATCCAAAAACGCGGTATTACCATGTGGGTAATGTCCCTTTTGAACTCGAGACGGTTTCATTATTGATTGAAAGTACCCATCCGCTTATTGCCGCCATTCAAATAAAAAATCTTGACGGAAGTTTCCAGATAACAAGGGGGAGCGACACTTTGGCTGAACCATTTGTACTCCCGATTCCTTCTTTCAGCGGCCATTACTTTGTTATTGATACTCTTGATGCCAGCGGATCTTCTCTCGGGAAATATGACGTGTCTCTCTCTAAAAAAGAAAAAACGGTTACGAGCATAACGGGAAATCTCGCTGCCCAGTTGGATCCTGTGTTTGACCCGGCCGTTCGGGATTACCGCTTGGACGCCGCTTTTGAGGAATCAGAAGTTGCTTTAGGTATTACCACCGATGACCCGGTTATCACGGGTTTCCGCGTTACCAACGATGGCAAAGGTCTTGGCGGAGCGGACCCCGATATCCTCGCACCCGATAAAACGTTCACTGTGCCTCTCAATTTTGGATACAATTATTTTGTGATGGCGCTCTATACAGGGGACGAACATGCTGGAGCTTATTTTTTCACCATATACCGTGAAGGCCACACCTTGTCTTCGCTCACCGAAAACATTGCGTCAGATTTATTGCCAGCATGGAAATCGGAAACAACGCCTCCGGTGCCAGGATTTAAGTCGGAAGCAAGGGAATACTATCTCCTCATGCTGCCGAATGAAGATGCTGTTACGTTCTCTTTAAAACCGGGAACTCTTCCGGAAACCGGCCGAGTTCATGTCTATTCAGACCCTCAAAACACTGATCAATATATCCAGCCCAATGGATCCATTGAGATTCCAGCGCCAAATAATGGAGAATCTAATAGCGGCGTAGGTTATGCCAGCGTGAATTTTGATCTCTTTCTCAATGAAGATCCGGAGTCATATGTGGGAAGATATACGGTTTACATTGAAAAATTTGCTGCAACTTTGAGCGGCATTGCGGAAGATGACCCCGAAGGAGATCTTATTCCTGCTTTTCAGCCTTCAACGGTTGAGTACACCCTCCGCACCGCGCTTGAAACCCAAGCGGTCCGCTTAACTCCGGCAACGCAAAATACCACGGTAAAATCTATACAGACGTATGTATATAGTGAAGGATTTGACCAATCTGATGAGAAAACCATTGCGCCGGGTGAGGTGTTGGAAGCCAAGTTACGAGGCTTAAGGACGTATGTTCAAATGGATCTTCGTGGAGCTGATAACATCCACCTGGGATCGTACAGGGTGACCATCGAGAAAGTTCCAAGTTCGGTCTCAACCCTCCAGGCGCTTGCGGAAGATACTCCAGCAGATATTTCTCCTTCATTTGCTACCGACATCACCGGGTACGCCCTTAATGTGGAAAATACCGTAACTCAAATTCATCTTTCACCCACGGCTACAAGTGCTAAGTCCACAGTTCGCATTAATGACGCCGACGTTGCAGCAGGGACATTCCCGCTTTCTGTGGGAGGGAACACTTTTAATATTTCTGTTACTGCTCAAGATACAAAGAATGTCACGACCTACACGCTCACGGTAAATCGCGCGGCAGAAAGAAGCGCAGGTGGTGGTGGCGGGCAAGTTTCCCAGCCTCGTACAGAAGCACCTCCAAGGCCTACCGTTTTGGGTGCCAGAACTCAACTCTATCCGGATGGAACCGTCATGAAAGTGAAAGGTTCCAAGAGCAAGTTCTACCTCATGAAAGAAGGGCAAAAAGTCTATCTCACTCCATTGGAATATAAGACCAAGTATTCCAAAGCTCGGGTAGTAGAAGTAAAGAAAAACGTGCTCAATCAGGTCCCGACGATGAAGAAGGCAAAAAAGCACGTATCTATTCTGAAGAAAAAACTTCCGTAATATCACAACCCTTGACTCGCGCAATTTAGCACTCTAAAATACGGAGTGCTAAATTGCCGTGCGGGCAAATCTATCCTCTAAATCTTCATATATATGGGAAAAATTATTGGTATTGATCTTGGTACAACCAACTCCTGCGTGGCCGTGATGATGGGTGCTGAGCCCGTAGTTATTCCAAATACCGAAGGCGGCCGCACAACGCCATCCGTGGTCGGGTTTAAAGGCGAAGAGCGCCTTGTTGGCGTAACTGCCAAACGCCAAGCTGTTATTAATCCCGAAAATACGGTTTTTTCGGCTAAACGTTTTATTGGCCGCCAGTTTGATGAGTGTACCGAAACCGCCAAACGCATGCCGTTTAAAGTTATTAAAGGCCGCCAAGGCGAAGTGGAAATCGAGGTTCTCAAAAAGCAGTATCGCCCAGCAGAAATCTCCGCCATGGTTTTGCAAAAACTGAAAGCAGACGCCGAGGCCTACCTTGGAGAACCTGTTACCGAAGCGGTTATTACGGTTCCTGCATATTTTAATGATACTCAACGCCAGGCCACCAAAGACGCCGGAAAAATCGCCGGCTTAGAAGTAAAACGCATCATTAACGAACCTACTGCTGCTTCCCTTGCTTACGGCTTGGACAAAAAAGGCGGACTCAAAAAAATCGCCGTGTTTGACCTTGGCGGCGGAACTTTTGATATTTCCATTTTGGAACTTGGCGAAGGCGTTTACGAAGTGCTCTCCACCAACGGCGACACGCAACTTGGCGGCGATGATTTTGATGCCCTCATTGTGAGCTGGCTGATGGCGGAGTTTAAAAAAGACACCGGCATTGATCTCACGAGCGACAAGATGTCGCTGCAACGCTTGCGAGAAGCCGCAGAGAAGGCCAAAATTGAGCTTTCCACCGTCCACGAAACGGAAATTAACTTGCCGTTTATTACCGCGGACGCAAACGGACCCAAACATTTAAATGTGAAACTGACCCGCGCAAAATTAGAAGATTTGTGTGCCGATTTATTGGAGCGCATGGTCTCACCCTGCAAAAAAGCCATTGAAGATGCCAAAATTTTCGTGAGCGACATTCAAGAAGTGGTGATGGTAGGCGGCATGACGCGTATGCCTGTCGTGCTTGAAAAAGCCAAGGTCATTTTTGGAAAAGAACCGCACCGCGGAATTAATCCTGATGAAGTCGTTGCGCTCGGCGCCGCCATTCAGGGTGGAGTTTTGCAAGGCACGGTTAAAGATGTTTTGCTCTTAGACGTCACTCCCCTTTCTTTTGGAATCGAAACGCTGGGCGGCGTCTGCACCAAACTTATTGAGCGCAACACTACGATCCCAACTTCCAAATCTCAAGTTTTCTCAACGGCAAGCGATAATCAGCCTTCCGTAGAAATTCATGTACTGCAAGGCGAGCGTCCCATGGCAGCCGATAACAAGTCGCTTGGGAAGTTTATTCTGGATGGAATTCCACCCTCCCCGCGCGGCATTCCTCAAGTAGAGGTCACCTTTGATATTGATGCCAACGGCATTTTAAAAGTTACCGCGCACGACAAAGCGAGCGGCAAAAAACAACACATCACCATTACCGGTTCTTCTGGCCTCACCGATGCCGAGATCGAAAAAATGCGCAAAGAAGCCGAGCAGTTTGCGCAGGAAGATAAGAAAAAACACGCCAAGGTGGAGATGCGCAACAAAGCCGACTCGCTCATCTTCCAGACCGAAAAAACACTCAAAGAACATGGCGAAAAATTGAGTGATGCGGTGAAAAAACCGGTGCAGGACAAAGTGGTTGAGCTCAAAAAAATCTTGGAGAATAAAGAAGCAAGCAATGAAGAGATGGAAAAAGGATTTGAGGCACTTTCACAGGAGTTGCAGAAAATTGGAACGGAACTCTATAAAAATACTCAAGGCCCAGCCGCTGGTGCCAGTAATAATGAAGCGCCGGCTGGCGGTGGCGCGGACTCAAAATCCAAAGACGGGCCGGTGGAAGGCGAAGTAGTTGATGAAGAAAAAAAATAAGAGAACATTAAAAAAAGGCCTCTATGATTCTAGAGGCCTTTTCCTTGTTTCATGATTCTTGCTATTTATTCCTGCGAATCCTTCCAGTCGTCCACCGTCGTATCCCAGTCGGTTCCCAAATCTTGCAAGTTCTGCATCGTCTCCATAGCCGCTTCGGGGTCGTTTACCAGCTGCACCCAAGCGGTTTTCACAGACTCACGGGCAGTTGCGATCAATTCCTTTAATGTTACCTGTAGTTCTGCGGGGAAGCGCGAGAGATCTTTTTCGCGACGTACAAGCTCTTTTTCCGTTTCCTGTAAACGGTTCGTAAGTTCAGCAATTTGCTGCCCCCGCTCGGACAATTCTCGCAGTTCATTTTGGAAGTCATTGAACTCATCCCATTCCATTAAGAAAGAGTCGGGATCTTTTGGCGCTTCTTGCATAGCGGTCGCGATGATATTCTCGCGCTGAGCCAAGAGTTCTTCAGCCTGCTTTACGAGAGCCTGGAGCGCGGCAGCAATTTCTTTGCGATCCGTGGAATTGAGCGTTTTTTTAATAGCCCGCTCCACCATTTTTTTGGAACGCTGAATATCCTTTTTAATTCTCTTAATTTCTTTATCTTGCTGTTTAATCTGCTGTAATACGTTCTTCACTTGCTCAGCCTTATGTTGGCCTTCTTGAACCGTACCGCGCGCGTCATTCAAACTGTCCCAAAAATCGCGGTCGCTGGTCCAATATTCAGAGCGGGCCTCTTCAAAGGCATCTAAGTTACCGTTTTTTAACGCTTCTCCCATAGTGCCGAGCAGGGTGACGCACTGATTGTTGTAAAGTTCCTGCACCTTGGCATGTGCCGCTTCATCATCCGGTGCCAGAGTGCCATTTTTTTGCCCCTTGGCATACTCCCTGTCGTAATTTTTCCACTCGCGCGTCTTGTCTTTTTCGCACTGGCGCTTGATGTTTTTTTCGTAATCTTTTTGACCCTCCACAGCCCGGCGCACCTCATCGCTGGACTGGCGAACATCATTGGAGGTGCTGTAAAAATCCTGAAAGTAGCCGTTGAGGTTGGAAGAAGCTTCTTTGAGCTGATCCACCGCATCGGTGCTACAGCCGCTCAGTTTATCCACTCTCGCAAATTCTGCATCCATCTCTGTAGCAATGGCTGTTAAAGATGAAACATCGGCGGATTTATTGTTGCGGAGAATGTCTTTGATCTGAGTATTCACGTTGTTTTTCTTTTCTTTTCTCCGGTCGTCTATGCTTCGGCGGGTAGAAAAACAGTCGCGCTGAGGCCGCAGGTTGCTGTTTAACTCATCCTCGATATCGCGGCTGGCAGTGTTGCAGTCTTGCATGTTACTCCAAAAATCCGGCGTCCCAACTTGAGACTGAAGTCCGCTCAAACATGTTTCAAATTTGGTGATAAGCGCTTCGGCGTTTGCGG
>JBBTWV010000029.1:0-16756 GCA_038062615.1 Patescibacteria group bacterium
TAACAAGTCTTCGGCTCCATGAAATGCTGCGGGGACAAGTCCCATGTCGCGAAAAGTTTGGCGAGTAGCTGGAACCGGATACACATCCAGAAGTTCAATGGTGGGTGCTAAGATGTGGTCCTTGAGTGGAAGAATGGGCGCGCCTCCGGACGGGATACCGCGGCTCAAACCATTTCGAGCAATGGACGCCTGGAGTTCGGTAAAAATACTCGCTATCTCCAAATAAGTTCCGGGGATATCAAATTGTTTCTGGCCCTTAACCTTATCTATATAAGCCCTGAAGGCTTCGGCATTTTTTGCAAAAAATGCCCGCGTTCGTTCTTCGGGGGTTTTCTTCTCAACATTTTCCTCCCCGGGTTCATCATCTGGATTTGGCGGCGTTGCCGGCGGCGGTGCGGGATCCGGGCGGAACTCATCAAAACCAAGCTGCACCAACATTGGCCCAATCTCATTACGCATCAACGCCGTAAGCACTTCGACTTCAATGGCCGGCGCCGCCCACGCCACATCGGACGGCAATCCGCCCAGTACCAAGCTTCCACTTTCATCAATGATAACTTTTTCTTCTTTCCTTGCCGCAGCATCTCCATGCCCGTTTCCGCTTTCGCTTGCAGAAAAAATAAATTCTACTGAAGCGCGTTCGCCTTCAGGAAAATCAAGCTGAATAGCTTTAACCCCTAACCGCGCCAATGGGCTGTTAGGAGGACAAAGGGTCGCAACGCTCTGCGCACCTTCCCACGTACTTTCTATAAGATCACCGTCACTTAAGAGGGCCGCCGCGTCCCGACGCAAGCCATCAAGAAAACCCGCGGCTGCTAAAATTTTTGGACGAAGTTCTCTTGAAAACGCTCCTTCACGGATGGCTTCACTAGCGTGTTCCCCAAATGTGGCGCCCGGCTTTCTGGTTCTTGGCTGGCGTATTTTTGGAGCAGCAAGTTCAGCACCCGGTGAACCTAAACCCCCGGGAGCAGCAATCCCTGAACGCCGACGAAATATTTCGTCGGCGCCTTTTACCCATCGGTCAATATCCTCGCTGTCAACGCCGGCTTGCGCTAACACCGACTCCGCGTTACTCCGGGCGATTATAAATGACACCTTATCGGGAGCGATGCTCCGCCGTGTTACATATCGGGCTAACTCGCTGCGCAGAGCAGGAAATTTCCGAACTACAAGAATAATTTTTCTTAATAAGAGATCGTTTTTGAGAAGCTCCGGCGATGAAAAAAGTTTTTGATTTACGGGGTCGCGAATTTTTTGTGTATTTGACATTT
Source organism: Patescibacteria group bacterium (assembly GCA_038062615.1). Classification (GTDB taxonomy): domain Bacteria; phylum Patescibacteriota; class Gracilibacteria; order UBA1369; family UM-FILTER-53-11; genus JBBTWV01. Next base: position 1,272 of record JBBTWV010000029.1, read on the forward strand.
TTTCATATCCCACCCAGCTCATAATAATATCCGGTTCTGCCAAAAAACCTTCGACCAAAAATTCGCTGGAAACGGCTGGTATTTGCTTTAAAGCGACATCAAAAACATACGCTGCATTTTTATTGCCGGCCTTTGGGCGGACACCCGGATGAGCCCGAGAGACCCACTGAAACCAGTTGAATGTTCTCCATGCTGACGCCGGGGAAGCCGTCATGATTCCGTGAGCGCGGGTTCGGAACTTCTCCCCAAATTCGCTGGCCACGCTTCCACCTCCCCACCTCGTCGCATAATCAATTCCCATGGCTAAATACAAAAGATGTTCAGGGCTGCGAATACTTGTGAGTGCGCTCTCCAAACCTTCTTCGGCGAGATCCTGCACGCTATCATAATTTTTTATTATGGCAGCCACCATGTGCACCAGCAGTCTGGGCGAAGCGGTAGCCATATTATCTGTCCAAAATTTAACTGTTATTTTTTTCCCGCCAATAATAACCTGCGTCACCTCATCGGCTTTTAATCCGCCATCTTCTTCTTTTATTTCATCATACGTTTTATCGGCATAATGCTGCTCATAAAATGCCTTGAGCGAAACCGCGTCGCCGCTTGCCATCAACGCTTCATCAAGATCACCAATGATGCTTTGCGCGGATTCCCTCTCCCATTTTTCATGGCGCGTAAGGATGCCGGGGGCTTTTTGATGTTTTAATGAACGCCGAATGGCACGGCATATCTGCCTCATGGAATTTTCTGACGGATCACGCAGCCGCAGCGCCAAACAAGAAGTAATATATATATCGCGATTTTCTGTTATTGCTCCGTCAACAACTCCATCTTCAAGCGTAGCAACAATGTTGTCCGCATTTGAAAAATGAGCAGACTGATAAGCTTCCCATAATTGCGGGCTTACCGCTCCATCAAGTGTGCCACGTTCAAAAAGCAAATTCTCAAGAGGAGTAATGGGTTGCCTTTCTCCCTTTTTGGCACTTAAATCCTGGGCAAGAAGCTCCATAACTTTATTTCCTGGCAGGATCTTCTCCGCTGCTCCTATTACTTCCTCCGGGGCTTCAGATGGCATGATGTAAAATAAATGGATTGTAATTATTAACACTATTATTTATGTATGTCAATGGCATTGACCTGGCGTATATTTGATGTTATAGTTCAGCACCTCAACCTGTTAATATGAAAGAAACGCCAAACGGACAGCATCCAAATGGAAACGGGAAAAAACCGCATGGAATTTTGCATCCCATAAGAGCAAGTCATGATATCGCCGATGCCATAAAAGCGCTTCCACTGCTTGATCCCGAAATACATAAAGTACGGCGCCGAGAAAAACAGAAAAATCTTGCCAGGGGAGTGAGCGTTATTGTCAGCTACATTGCTCTCGTCGTGGGCCTCGTCTTTGCTGGTGTCCAGATGTATCCACACGCCCGACGCATCCTTGCCGGAGAGGAGGACGTCACAACATACTACACACCCAACGGGGAAGAATTATCTATACTTAAAGCAATGCCGCAAGAAGAGTACGAACTAGCAATTAAGAATAAAAAAAATCTTAAGTTTTTAGGCACTACTCTCCCGGGTATAAAAACTTTTTTTGCCACCTTGTTTGATAATATCCGAGCGAGGGAAGGGACAGCCATCATGAGCCTGGAAGACAAAAAATTGCTTTTAGACATTTACAAATTTTTTAAAGAAAATATTGTGCCCGTCTATTGGGACGAGCATGATAAATTGCGCGAACCCGATCGTAGCGGTCAACAATTTGAGTGCGCTGAACTAGACGACTGGTACGTGACAAATCCAGAAGAGAGGCATTCTTGGTTTTTGGAGCATGGCATTCCATACTTTCACCAGGAAAATAAAACTTTATTTGTGAACCGTCCGCTTGATTCGCTGCAGCATGCGGAAGCCCCCTACGTGCAGTTTGATTATGTTTTGGCCCTACGTGATGCTTACTTCATTATGAAGGAAGGCAAATGGCTGCCGGCGGATGATATTCCTGTTCTTGCCATGGAAATGCCGGAGCTTTTTAAAATGAGCTTTGACGATAAAAAATGGGAGAAAGCTGACACGCAGGAAGCGGTGCTTGAAATTCTTGTGCATACGGCGATGCCGATGGTGGGTGGTGGCGAGTGGTCGGAAAGCGAACACAAGCAGCGCATGGAAGCCATGATCTGGCGGGTTGCCAACTGGTGTTTTATGAAAAAGGTTGCAGATCCAAACGATCCACGTGCTCAATTCCTCTTCACGTACATGAAGTCTCCACAGACCATCCGCATCCCAGAAGTGGCCCCGCCTAAAAGTGAACCCATGCCGCAAACCATGAGACCTCCGGACGGTTACTCCGACTGCAAACCGGAGCCCGATATGAAAGCGGCCATGCAGACCATCATTACGAGCTTGGCTATAAGGGGCACGATTACAGACGCCCAGCAAGCCGACGCCCTGCCGCTTGCCCAGCGTGGCGAGTGCTGGAAGCTTCTCGCGATTCAGGACGACCCACGCAACCGCGACCTTTTCCTTTATGATGAGCCAAACTGGCTCCGCATGTTGGAGGGCGGGCAAAACACGACTGCCCCAGAACTGCCCGTGGAAGCAACCAGGCTCATTGGGTTTTTCAGAACGAAAGGCCGGCCGGCCATTTATACAAAACCAGAAACACCTCCCGCCGCCCTTATGCAGGACGACACGGAGTTTGCCTATATGAGTCTTACCGACGGAACTCCTCCAAAAAACCTTGTCCGTCGCTGGTTCCAGGAACACGATGTCCCCTATTTTGACAGCTCCACCCGCACACTCAGTATCCGCCAACCGCGTGAAATAAAAGGCGTAAAACCTGACGGGGTAAAATTACTTGGCGTTTTGCGTCAGTTTGAAAACTGGATAGCCCTCAACGATGCCCGTCAAATAGCAGGCGGGGGAATAACACTCTTATCGGACCCCACGGCCGCAAAGATCCTGGGAGACGACGAGAACCTCATCGGCCTTCCCTATTCTGATGATGCATGGGCAAATGCCACAACGCTACACCTCATTTTTGAGAGACTTAAAGAAGGCGCTAAAATTATCGTGCAAAAGACTCTTGGCGAAAGTGGCGGGGACTCCGCCGCCAGAGCAACTCTTACTGAAGCGGCCATGTATACCGAAGCCCGCTGGATTTTAATGAGAAAAATACGCGACCCAAATGACATTCGACACAAACTCCTTTCGCAATTAGTACTGCTCCCCCACGCCATTAGCCTGGGCAAGAAGTCACCAGAATAATATTAGGCCTGCGTGAACAAGCCCTAGTTCCCCCTGGCCGCCGTACCATTCTCGGCTTCTATTTTTGCCTTATCCACATTCTCACCCAAAAGTTTGACGCACTCCCGCAGTTCGTCAAACCAATTGAGGCCGAGAAACTCAATATTGATGCGCATCTTGTTGCCGCTGATCTGCCATTTGGAGTTGTGCTGAAGCATGTAGACAATGTTCTCGGGTTTTACATGCTTGCCCATAAAAAGCACGATGTGCTTACCCACTTTCATGTGGATATTCTCGGCTTTTACCAAAGTAATGCCGGCTTTTTTGGCCAACATTTTGAGCTCGATGACGCGCAAGAGGTTGAGAACTTCACGCGGTAACTTTCCGTAATCCTCAATAATGTCGTCTTTAATTTCTTCCAGATAGTCAGAACTATCCGCCGCCGCCAAGCGCTGATAAATATTAATTTTTTCCTTGGCATTCACGATGTAATCGTCTGGGATATAAGCCGTAAGCGGGAGCTCAATAGAAACCTCCGGCTCTTCGGTAACCTCTTCCGTAACACGTCCGGTTTGCAAATCCTCCACCGCTTTATTGAGCATGCGGATAAAATGACTCACGCCCACGACGTTAATGACGCCGTGCTGATTCACGCCCAAAATATCTCCGGCTCCGCGAATCTCCAGATCCTTCATGGCGATTTGGAATCCGGAACCGAGTTCGGACGCCTCCACAATGGCACGGAGACGCTTCTTAGCGTCCAAGCGCAAGCGCTGGGAATGATACAGGAAATAGGCGTAGGCCTGAGTCCTGGAGCGTCCTACGCGCCCACGCAGCTGGTACAGCTGGGCGAGCCCAAACTTTTCCGCGTTGTTCACAATGAGTGTGTTGGCATTGGAGAGATCAATCCCGTTTTCAATAATCGTAGAACTCACCAGCACATCAAACTTATGATCCTTAAAAGCAATGATGCGCTCTTCCAAATCCTTGCTCATGAGTTTTCCGTGCGCCACGCCAAAACGCGCTTCGGGAATTAATGCCTTAAGACGTTCGGCAACCGCATTGATAGTTTGTACTCGGTTGTGCAAAAAATAGATCTGCCCACCGCGCTTAATCTCGCGCAAAATCGCCTCGCGAATAAGCTCGTGTGAATATTTGCGAACTTCGGTAACAACCGGCAAGCGTCCGGGTGGCGGGGTAGTGATGGTAGAAATATCGCGCAGCTTATTGAGACAAATATTGAGCGTGCGCGGAATCGGCGTGGCGGTGAGCGTCATAATATCCACCTCCGTCCTCATCTTTTTAAACTGTTCCTTTTGCTTTACGCCAAAACGCTGCTCCTCGTCCACAATCACCAGTCCAAGATCCTTAAATTTAACGTCCTTTTGCAGCAAACGGTGAGTCCCAATAATAATATCTATTTCACCCTTGGCCATTTTTTCAATAATTACCTTTTGTTCTTTGGGGGACCTAAAACGCGAGAGCATGTCTACGCGAACAGAAAAAGCATCCATCCGGCTGGTGAAAGAGCGGTAATGCTGATCGGCCAAAATGGTGATCGGCGAGATGAGAGCCACCTGCTTCTTGTTGGCAACCGCTTTAAAAGCAGCACGCATCGCCACTTCCGTTTTGCCAAAACCCACGTCTCCGCAAATAAGACGATCCATGGGTTCGGCGCGTTCCATGTCGTGCTTCACATCCTGGATGGCTTTCACTTGGCCCGGCGTTTCTTCGTACGGGAAACTTTTTTCAAATTCAATCTGCTGCGGCGTATCCACTCCAAAACCAAGACCGCGAGCCTGCTTGCGCTTAGCGTAAATGGCCAAAAGTTCACGCGCAATTTGTTCCGTCTCCTTGCGTACCCGCTTCGTCATGGTGGCCCACTCCGCCGAACCAAGGCGCGTGAGGCGCGGAGCCTCATCTTCTGCTCCCACAAATTTATTGACCTTGTCGGCCTGGTCAATGGGGACGTACAACTTATCGTTCTCAGCATACGCGAGCTTTAAATATTCACGCGTAATGCCGTCCACCATGCGGCGCTCCAGCCCTTCAAAACGGGCAATGCCGTGGTTAATATGCACCACGAGATCGTGCGGCTTCAGCGTCGTAAGAAACTCCCAAAAAACCCGCTCGGAAAACTTCTTGTGTTTTTCTTCATGAAGATTGGCAATCTCGCGATCCGAGAGGACAATGATTTTTAAATCTCCCGACTGGAACGCATGCGGCAAAAGATCTTCCTTGGCGACGTCAATCACCCGCACCGGCGTGCTGTCGCCGTTAAACGGCGTAAAGTCATTCAGAAAATTAACCTTCTTATCCTTCAAAAGCTCGCGTAGCGTGTCTCCATGTTTGGTAAAAAAAACCGCACGCCAATTTTGCAGCGACTTTTCCTTAAGGTCGTGGGAAAGGTCTAGTAGGTCCTGATATTTAAGCACCGAAAGATAGCGAAGGCCGATGTGCCCGTGTGTATCTTCCGGAAAAGAAGTGAACGTAAGCAGCCTAGTTTCTTTTGGCCGTTTGCCAAAAATCTCTTCCCACGCCTCAAAGTTTTCGTCGGTGACTTCCAGCTCGTCATCAATGGTCAGGCTGGTTTCCGGCAAGTATTCAAAAAAGTGCTGGCAGGAAAACTCCACGTTAACAGGATATACGGCAAGATCCTTAAGCTGAGACTCAACGTCTCCCGTATCCTGCGAGTACGAGAAAATATCCGACACTTTTTCAAATTCAAATTCAATACGTACTGGAAAGTCGCTATTCACCGGGAAAATATTGAGAACGTCGCCTTTGCCCAAATACGTTCCGCGTTCCAAATACTCATCCGAAGAGACCTCATAGCCAAGCGCAATAAGTTTTTCAAAAAACTCCACCGTGGAAATTTTTTCGCCTTTTTTGATGTGAACAATACGATCTTCCATGTCCTTGCGCGGAGGCGTCGGCTTCATGAGGGAGGCATACGGCGCCACAATAATTTTTCTTTCGCCGCCAAGAATAGTTTTGATGTTGTAGAGTGTGTGGAGCTTCTGGCTGGCCTCATCCATATCGTCCGGCGGATCAAACCGAAGCACGGGGATAGCCGGTGCAAACCACTCTTCACAGGCGCGGGCAACATTTTCTTGCTCAGCTTTATCGTTGACGATCCAAATAACCGGGCAGGCCGGCGGAGCTGTCTCAAAACGTAAAATATCCGCAAGAATAAAAGCTTTTGATGAAAAATTCCCGGCACCGGAGATACCTGTGGATGGGAATTTTTGAACGGTTTCAAAAACGGAACTATTTTGAAGCTCAGGAAAAAGATGAACGAGCTCCCTTAGCTGCGGCACGAAATAAAGAATTAAAGATACGAATGGAAGGTACGTTCGCTATTAGTGGGCGGCGCCGTGCTGCCGCTAAGGCAGCACGGCGAGTTATAGAAGGCGAGACGCCGCCGCGAGACCGAGCGAGTATCCCCGCATGGCGGGGTACGAGAGAGGTCGAGCGTAAACATTAGGCACCTAAACTTTAAGCGGCATGATGATGTAGAGGTAGTCATCGCGCTTGAGAGGACGTACCACTACTGGTGTTAATTTTTCATCCATCTCAATCGTAACGCTGTCTTTGAGGTGTGCAAGCACATCCAGAAGATACTGTGAGTTAAGAGCCACTTTGTTGTTTTCGCCTGTCATTTTGATGTCCATTTCGGCACGTTCCTCGCCCACGCTGGTCTCATCCGTGGCGATTTGCAACCGGCCGTCGTTGGTGACCGAGAGCTTAATATTATTATTATTTTCCTTGGCAAAAAGGCTCACGCGCTTGGTGGCCGTTGAAAGATTTGCCACATTGGCCTCCAGCTTCGTGCGGACAGCCTTGGGGATGATCTTTTCGTAGTCAGGAAAGTTGCCCTCAATGAGACGGGAGATGAGTTCAATACCACCCACCGAAAACAGAATTTGGTTCTTAGAAATATGAATTTCCACCGGCTCTTTTTCAAACTTGGAGCTCAAAATTCGTCCAAGCTCCAGGAGGGTTTTCACCGGCACAATACACTCTACATTTTTTTCAATTTTCTTTACCAGCTTCGTTTTTTTCTCAGCTAGGCGGAAGCTATCCGTTGCCACCATTTTTAAAATATCTTTATCCGCTTGCATGTAAACTCCGGCCAAAATCGGGCGGCTACTGGAAGCCGATGCCGAAAAAACCGTGCAATCAATAGCGCCATTGAGGTCGGCGGCTAAAATCTGCAACGACGCATCCTTTTCGATATTTGGAATAGGCGGAAATTCGTCCGGTGAAATTCCCTTAATTTTTGTCTGGGATGATTTTGATTTGAGGTGAAGCACCATTCCGTCTTCCACTTTCAACTCCACGTCTTGGTCAGAAAGAAGGGCAATGTAGTGTGTAATAAGTTTTGCGGGAATTGTGATAGCACCTTCATTTTTAATTTCAGCAGGAATGGAATAGTTAATGGCGATTTCCAAATTCGTCGCAGAAAAAAACAGTCTCTTGTTTGAGGCTTTTAGGAGAATGTTATTGAGGACCGGCAACGTGGTGGATGGATTGACGGCACAGCTCACAACATCCAACGCAAAGTGGAGATCCTTTTGAAGACAAGTAAGTTTCATATCAATTCAGTCACCGGCCATTATTGCCTAAACGTAACGTCAAAACAACAAAAAATATACATTTAGATGATTGATGATGATGATAGGGCCTTGTTAAGATGCTGGTTTTATTGTTTTAGGCTATATTGTAAGAAGTTCGACCTTTTGAAGGCTTCCCCAAAGCCGCAGAGTAGAAAGTGTAACAAAAATTGTATGCAATCCGTTTTATGTTGAGTAAGCCGAGCCACAGCCAAATTAAGCTAAATAGTGCGCCGAAAGACGCCATTTTATTAGCAGCTAAGGTGTAAAAGGGCAGGTGCAAGGCCTCAAAAATAAAAACATATCGACGTCAAAGAGTCTTTTTCTCCCCGCCAGGAAGCCCAGCGGGCGTGTATAAAAAAATAGTTTTTTGCACATCCGCAATATGTTCAAAAACTGTTAACAACAAGTATAAAAAACCTTCAAAGTATGGGTAGTAAGAAGAAATAACCTTAAAAAGAACTCCAAAATAACCTTAAAAACCGGCCAATAAGGTGGCCGGCCTTCAAAACTCTACTTTAGATTTCAACAAGGATCGGAAGAATAAGGGGGTGGCGTTCAATTTTTCGGTGCGAAAACCGGTCTAAACTTCCTCTTATGAACGCTTTGATTTCTCCCCGCTTGCCATTTGGCATTCGCGACATTGCCTCGGCGTAGGCTTTTTTGGAAACTTGCACGGTTTCGTTCACAATCTCCTGGGCTTCTTTCATGTAGATAAAACCGCGGGAAATGACCTCCGGGTCGCGTACGAGCTTCTGGGTTTTGGCATCGAGGGTGAAAAGCACCACCAAAACGCCGTTTTCTGCCATAATCTGGCGATCCATGATGATTTGTGTAGCGCTGTCCCCTACGCCTTTACCGTCAATCATAATATAGTTGGCACTTACCTTATGGGCGCTCTTGTGGGCCTCGCCCTTGCTTACCTCCATAACATCACCGTTTTCCAGAATGATGGTATTTTTCTCTGCCATGCCAAGCTCGCGGCCAATTTCGGCGTGAGCCTGTCTCATGAAAAGTTCGCCGTGGATGGGAATCAAATATTTAGGTTTTACCAAATTAATCATGAGTTTTAAGTCTTCGCGTTGTGCGTGGCCAGAAGTATGCACATCCATAACCTGATTGAAAATTACCTTGGCCCCCAGCCGAACCAGTCCGTTAATCACGGTATAAATAGAACGTTCATTGCCGGGAATAGGAGACGAAGAAAGCACGATGGTGTCACCGCGCTTAATAGAAACGTGGGAGTGGTCGCCAATCGCCATACGCGTAAGAGCCGACATCGCCTCGCCCTGCGCACCGGTGGTGAGAATAAGCGTGTGCTCGTCTTTGGTCTTACCAATTTTGTTGACGGGCTGAAGGAGCCCTGGCGGCGCCTTAATGAACTGAAGTTGTTGAGCAATAGAAATGTTATCCGCCATACTGCGGCCAGAAAGAAAAACCTTACGATTATAATAAGCCGCCGAATTAATAATCTGCTGAATACGTCCGATGAGCGAGGCAAACGCCGCAATAATGATGCGTCCTTTGGCTCCTTTAATAATTTCATCTAACGTTTCGCCGATTTTTTTCTCGGACATGGTGTAGCCGGGTTTGAGCGCGTTGGTGGAGTCCGAAAAAAGCGCGATGACGTTTTGTGAGCCCAGCTGAGCGATTTTGGCATAGTCCGCCGGCTGTTGGAAAACAGGAGTGTAGTCAAACTTAAAGTCACCCGTGTGCACCATGGTGCCGGCGGGGGTGCGGAGGATAACGCCAAGTCCATCGGGAATGCTGTGGTTTACACGGAACCAGTCCACCGTAAAATTTCCCAGCCGCATGCTCTTGGCAGGGTCAATTTCGTGGAGCTGAGCTTTGCGCTCCAAGCCAAATTCTTCCAGCCGTTTTTTTACCAAACCGATAGTGAGTTTTGCGCTGTAAATAGGGGGAAAACCGAGTTTTGGGAGGAGGTACGGAATGGCGCCAATGTGATCCAAATGCCCGTGCGTTATGAGGATGCCGCGAATGCGGTCCAGCTTATCCATTAAGTAAGAAACATCGGGGATGACGTAATCAATGCCGAGCATGTCTTCTTCCGGGAATTGGAACCCCATATCTACAATGACGATGTCTCGTTCGTATTCAAAAATCATCATATTTTTGCCAACCTCGTCCAAGCCTCCTAGGGGAATTATGCGCAATGTGCCATGTGTGGCCGGCCCGACGTCACGCCGCGGCGACGTTCGCGGTAGTTCATTTGGGTTTCCCGGGAGTCGCTTAAGAGCTGCCGCTTTTTTGTGATACGGCGTACTTCCCTGGCGGGACGGAGGTGTATTTGCCGCGGGAGGAGACGGAGCCGCACGCGTGGCCACTTCAAAAACAATTTTTTCACCCGCTGCTCCGGCAATGTTTTGAGAAATCCATTGATCTAATTTTTCCGTATGTTTTTTGTCATCTTGCATAGACATAGGATAAACTATATTTATGAAAATTGCGATTATTGGTTACGGTGTGGAAGGCCGCGCACTGGCGGAATATTTTATGAAAAAGGGTTACGATATTACGGTTTGTGATGCCCACGAAAAGCCAAAACCGCCAAACATTGGAAGCCGCATAAAGTTCCGTTTTGGGCCGCAGTATCTGCAAAACCTCGGTGAGTTTGACATGATTTTCCGCAGTCCGGGCGTGCCATATCTTTCTCCTGAGTTTGATCCCGTCCGCAAAAAATTAACCAGCCTAACGCGTTATTTTTTTGACCACTGCCCCTGCCCTATTGTTGGAATTACCGGCACCAAAGGCAAGGGCACCACTTCTACACTCCTCTACGAAATGGCCAAAATGGCTTTTGTGCCAAAGGGGCGGAATGTTTTTTTGGGAGGAAATATTGGCCGTCCGCTGCTCGTTTTTTTGCCCGAGCTGACGGAACGAGACATTGTTATTTTGGAGCTATCAAGTTTTCAACTTCAAGATTTGCACAAGAGTCCGCATATTGCCGTAGTTCTTGGCATCACGCCCGATCACCTGGATCATCATCAAAACATGAATGAGTACGTGGCTGCCAAAAGCAATATTGTGAATTTTCAAAATATAAATGATATTGCCGTTTTGGACATGGATAATGAGAAAAGCACGCAGTTTGCGCAGATGACTCCGGCGCAAAAATTTTCGGTGTCTATGAAAGACGCCCCTAGGCCGAGTCGTCCCGAGGCTAAGCTACAGCGAACGCCTCAGCAGGCGGCTGAGACCTTTATAAAAGCCGGCAGTTTTGTTCTGCGCGATAATAAAGAGACGATGATCTTTGGCCAAAAGGGCGAGACCAAACTTTTGGGAGAGCACAATGTAAAAAATATTCTTACGGCGGCCACGGCGGCACACGCCCTCGGCGTACCGGTGGAAGCCATTACCAAGGTAGCGCGAGAGTTTTCCGGCCTGCCACATCGGCTGGAATTCGTGGGAGAGATGAATGGAGCCAAATTTTATAATGATTCCGCTTCTACCAATCCCGATACCGCGATTGCCGCTCTGCGCTGTTTTAATAATCCCGTTATTTTGATTCTTGGCGGGTCCGATAAAAATGTTGATTTTACGCCGTTAGCGAAAGAAATTTCTTGGCGGCACAATATAAGGACGGTCATTCTCATGGGCGAGACCCAAAAAAACCTCGAGCATGTTATTGAGACGGCGGCGGAATACGAGCAAAAAAAGATACAGAGCAACGGTCACGAAATTCACCGGCGTGAAGTTCCGTTGGAGCTTATCTTAAGCGAAAACTACCAGGAAGCCTTTATGGTGGCGCGTTTGTTGGCTCAGCCCGGCGATACCGTGCTCCTCTCCCCCGCTTGCGCCAGTTTTGATATGTTCGATAACTATCAGCAGCGCGGCGATATTTTTAGAAATTTTGTTACCGATATTGGCCAAATGGGCTTATAATAGGACGGCATGAAAAAGATTTTCACTCTGTGGTTCACGGCTCTCTACCTTGCGGCGGTACTCATGCCGGCCAGTGTTTTTGCGGTGGCGGATAAAGACCTTAAACAAAAACTCAACGTCAAAGGGTGGTGCACCAAACGCTCATTCAAACAGCAGAACAGGTATCAAGCCTATGGCGACAAATTTGTGATTATCGGCGTGGAAAAAATTCGCATCGGCAAACTTAAAAAAATGTGGACGTGCCATTATATTATAAAAAATGGGCTAAACGATCGCACTTCCATTGAACACTGGGACGGGAATAAAAAAGGAGACGAACCTTTTCGGGTTCTGGAACATCGCTATGACGTGGAGCATGAAAAAGTGCTGGAGGACGGCATCCAAGACGCATGGATTTCGCAGGATCCCAAGACAAAAATAAGTACGCAATGTTATTTTTCGTCGCTCAATAATACGACGGTTTGTGCCAAACTGAATCTGGAACACTAAGTTCCTAGTACACCATTTTTAAATAGCATTTCTCGCAGTAAACGGTTTCTGGTCGTTCTGGTGAATATGTAGAATGTATCTTTTCTCCGCATTTTTTGCAGGTACGGTACCAGAGCTGCTGAGGATTTCTTCGGCCTAAGCGTTTTTGATTTCTACAATCGGGACAATGATCGGGAATTGGTAAGCCAAGTGAACGGTAAAATTTAAGCTCCTCAGCAATGACTCTATAATTTTTCCCGCATGCTACGCATGCAAGAATTTCTTTCACAATGGAATCAGTGGCGGCGTGAATATCATCGGGAATACTCTCTGACGCAAGCGTTTCTTTGCCCATGGTATAGGGGAGATCGGCTCGCCATGTCCATCCATTTTGTATTATTTCTTCTTTGGTGAGAGGGAAAAATTCTGCTGCGTTCGTTTCATTGTATCCATACGGGGACATGGTGGCCGGGAAAAATTCACCGAACGTTTCTTCTTGATTCATTTGTTCAATAATGAGGCCGGTGAGTTTTTCATATTCTTCTTTGGTATATTGCTTATTTAAAATGCAGTATTTTTTGCGACGGAGAGAAATACACCCCAAGAGGTTGTCGCATTGCACACAATTATCACTGTAAAAAGTGTAGTGCGATTGGTTGCAGTACAGAGAAAAAAGCACCATATATCCATTGTCGTTTGTGATGCACTCATAGCAAAGCTCCGGAGAGCCACTTTGAATTTGATCGTAACACCAAATTGGTCCGTCAGATCGTTCAATCCAGCGCGAATTTTCTGAATTTGTACTTACATATCCAATAACGTTACGGCAGTTAAAAAGATGATCACCAAAACAGTTTTCGCAATTCTGCAGATTCATATTCTTGCGAGGGAATTTCAGTGCGAAATCGGCGAATTGTGCATATAGCGCATTAAGCCCTGAGCGTGAACTCAGGCGCAATTCTGTTGTGCGTCTTCGGTACTCCTCTTCCGTGTATGGCTTGTTGAAAATGTGGAAGCGTTTTTGGCGTAATCCAACGCATGCAACGCAATCACTGCACCCCTTAAGGTCAAATCCAAAGAAACAATCATTGCAGTTTTCGGAATTTTGAAGGAATGCACACCGATATAAGCGTTGAGAGTCAACACTCTCATACACCAGCTCCGAACCCAATTTGACACCTTCGCAGTCCACACAAAATTTTGATTGATCGCAAATACGACAGTAGAGGCAGTCCTGTGCTTTCCACATACCAAAACAGAGATAGCAATTTCTTGAAAAGGCCACATCGAATGTATACGCACAATTTTCACTCATCACGCCATCGTCATTCACCATGGCACGCTGAGGAACGCGTGCCAGAAGCTCACCGTACTGCTTGAAAAACGGACGGTCAAAATCATAAGCGGTTCCAAAAGAAATAGGGTCCCATTTGCTTCCCCACCAACATGAGTTGCAATAAACCGGATAGGGATGATCGGGTGCGTGGACGGTAACAATATTATTACTGCACAAGTTGCATAGTCGTGAATAGAGTGTGCGTTCATTGCGCCAGGCAAGTTTGCGCTGACGCCTACATTCCGGACAAAGTTTTGGAGGCGGAATGATATATTTTTTGCCATTTATAAAAGGAGAAACTTTCTCGTAAAATACAATATCGTCGTCGCTCACATCGAACTTTTGGCTACAATGCCTGCAAGCTTTTTCAATCATGTTATTTGGGCTAAAGTCCGAGGGTTTCGCTGGATTCCGCCGGTTCGGTTTTGCGTAGAAGCTGGAACATTTCTTTAGATACGGCTCTTGTGAGAAACATCCCAAAAATAAAAACGGTGCCGCCCAGCGGAACAAGAATGAAAAGACTTTTGGTAAACAAAAGAGCGTTAAGCCGGTCCGTGGTAAGCCATAAAACCAAACTCATCATTATGGTGGCCACGAATGTTTTGCCGATGAATGCAAAATCCCAAATGGATCTTATGCGTTTTCTTAGCCGCCATGCCGCCAAAACACAGACGGTGATTTCAGCCGCTACAGCGCTCATAGCGGCGCCAATAAATCCAAACTTTGATACGAGGACAAAATTAGCAATCACGTTTACGGCTACCGCAACGGCGTTTATCCAAAGAAGTTCGGTTTGTTTTCCCATTGCTACCAGCGCATAACTCATTGCCACATGGAGATAGGTAAAAATCATAGCGGCTAATAAAATCTTGAGGGCAATATCGGAGCCGGGAATGAGCACGCCGGTAGCGGTTCGGTGTGTTAAAAAATCAGGACTGCTTACGGCGGCGGTAAGTGGCCAAGCCAATAAGTAGCCTCCTGCAAAAAGCGGCAATGCTAAAGCAAAAAGTGCACTTAAGGCATACCGGATAATGCGCGCCGAACGCTCGATAGAAATTGCAAGACTCATGGTCAAAATTGGCAGTACCGAATTCATAAAATAATGCGGAGCAATTTGGAGAATTTCCAAAAATCGAATGGGCACGCCGTAGTATCCCACCTGGTCTTTCATGTTAAGGAGCGAGAGCGTAATGGTTCCCATACGGAAATAGATGCTTCCCAAGACGAGCGCGAGCCCGTACGGAAGGGCTTTTATGAGCACCGTTTTCCAAAACGAAAAATCAAATTGATAACGAATGTGGGCAAGGCTGGACGTGGCAACGTACGTGATGATGATCGTAGCGAGGCCGCCAAAAATCCAAGCGAGCAGAAGATGAGGAAAGCCAGCTTCGGGATTATTGGGAAAAACATACAAAATGGTGACGACGATATAGGCCACGGTAATAATTTTCCCCACAATCAGGCTGATGGAGGCCCACTGCATGCGCAAAAAAAACTGGAGGACCGAAGACATGGTCCCCGCGATGAGTGTGATGACGGTGGCAATGGAAACAATAAGCACGCCATAGGGAATGTGGCTACCGTGATAGGCCGGTAAAATAACTGCCACGACCACGCCCAAGCCCAGCGAAACCACCGCTAAAAAAGTGCGAAGCGAAAGCACGTTACCCACAATTTTCTCTACCATCTCCTTTTTATTGTTGTGCGCCATTTCGCGCACGGCAATGGTGAAAAGTCCAAAATCCGCCACAATGGCAAAGAGCGCCGTGTAGTCGTAAATGGTGGTGTACTCGCCGTAGGTGGAGCGCGAAAGATAGTTGGTGATGAGTTTGATGCTGATGATGCCCAGCGCGGCAGTCACGACTTTGCCGAAAATTTGCCAGGCAGTATTGGAGAAGATTTTGCGGACGAGT
>JBBTWV010000030.1:0-6172 GCA_038062615.1 Patescibacteria group bacterium
CACCACATTGGCCGTAAATTTTGGGTTTCTTGCATTATTGCGAATGGCAACCAGCGTATTTTTTGGCATATCGCTCTTTAAATCCAGTGGTGTTGCTGTTTCCCATCCATTTGGAATTTGCATGAAAAACGCCTCCGTTCCATAAATATGAAATCCCTCAATGGGTGCCTCAGCCGAAGGAGTGCTGCTGCCGCCAAAACCCAAACAACCTGAGAGGACGAGTGGAATTCCGATTATAAGAGTGAGAAATAATTTTTTCATGGCCAAATCATATCATAAAAACCCCTGGTAATTCTTAGGTTGCGTTTTATTTTGGAATACGTACAATGTGGCCATTCTTTACCCCCTTGTTTTTTATGGGTTTACCAGTGAAAATTGGCATCCTCTCTTTTACGTCTCTTAATCAAAAGAAGGAAAATATCGGTAATATTATGCTCCAAAAGGCAGCACGTGATTGCGGCTATAAAGTCCGTGTTTATCGCCATGCGCATTTCCAGTTTACCTTTGATCCCAATCACCCCAGCCTTCAATATAAAAATGAGCCGTTTGCTCCGCCAGATGTCATGATTGTTCGAGCTTCGGTTCTTACGAATGTGGATTCGGAGGTCACCATAGTAAAGCAGCTCCAACTCATGGGAATTCCCGTCATTAACCATTATCTGCCGATTGTTCGGGCTAAAAATAAAGTGGCTACCATGCAGATCCTCAGCCATAAAGGGATCCCCATCCCTAAGACGGCCGTCATTCATCATGTGGATAATATTGACGCAGCGGTGCAGACGATTGGCCGTTTTCCTTTAATTATTAAGATGCCCCAAGGAAGCGAGGGTATTGGTGTTTCTATTCTTGAGTCCAGCCGGTCGCTCCGGTCTATGCTCGACCTCATGGAAAATAACTTTCGCAACAATCTCATTATTGTTCAAGAGTATGTAAAAGAGGCCAAGGGTAAGGATATTCGTGTCTTTATTGTGGGTGGAAAGATTGTGGCGGCGATGGAACGAAAAGCCAAACGCGGTGAGTTTCGCTCCAATTTTGAGCGCGGTGGTAGCGTTTCTATTACCGATTTGAGCGAAGAAGAAAAAGATATTTCTTTGCAGGCGGCCAAAGCTATTGGGCTGGATGTTGCTGGCGTGGATGTGATTCGAACCGTGGAGGGTCCAAAAATATTAGAGGTGAACGCCAATCCGGGGTTAGAAGGCATCACGCAGGCCACCGGTATTAATGTGGCTCAACATATTTTGATGTACGCCGAAAAAGTTGGCCGTCAAAAACGCTGGTTACTCATTGAAAAAAAGGAAGTTGCCGTGGAATCTGTTTGAAAAAAGTTAAATATCAAAAAAAATATGCAGTACGGAAAGAAGTGTTTCTCTTCCCATATATACGGCTTCCAGCCAAGGTTTTTTGGATATCGGGCTTGTTTGGGTAGGTGAGGGGAGCGCGTCAATTCTCAAATCATGCGCAATGGAGACGGCACGGTACATGTGAAAAGGATCGCTCACAATAATGATTTTTGCAAAGCGACGCTCTTTGGCAATTTCGCTTATCCTCGTCATATTTTGTTTGGTAGTCTGGCTCTGATTTTCTGTAAAAATTTTTTCTGCTGGAACACCTCTGCCTACTAAATATTTTTTACCCACCTCCCCTTCGGAATTTTTTTCGCCTGGAAAAGTTCCGCCGGTGGTGATGATGTAAGGTGCGATTCCTTTTTGAAAAAGTTCATAGGCATGCTCCAGTCGTGCTTCAAAAACAGGAGACGGCTTACCCGCGTACTGTGCGGCGCCTAGCACGGCAATTGCATCAGCTGGCTGAGCTTGGTCCAGTTGTGCCGTTTGGTAAACGCGAAAAAAGAACCAGCCAAAAACCGCTAGAAAGATCCCGGCCAAACCAAAAATAATTTTGAGAAGCTTACGCATTACGTTCTAGGTTCCCTAAGCAAGATTGACGGGCCGCTTTTCCACAATTCTATCAATGAGGCCGTAGGTAAGCGCCTCTTGAGCCGTGAGGAAGTTATCGCGATCCGTGTCTTTTTCCACTTGTTTCAGGGGCTTGCCTGAATGTTTGGCAAGAATTTTATTCAACCGTTCCTTCATTTTAATGATGTGGGTCGCATGAATAGCAATATCGGTAGCCTGTCCTTCAATTCCACCGAGCGGTTGGTGGATCATGATTTCTGCATTTGGGAGAGAAAAACGTTTTCCATTAGCGCCGCCAGTCAGCAAAATGGCTCCCATGGATGCCGCCATACCAATGCAAACCGTCACCACGTCCGGCTTAATGTACTGCATGGTGTCATAAATGGCCATTCCGGCTGTTACATGTCCGCCTGGACTTTGAATGTACATAATGATGTCTTTGGAAGGGCTCTCGTTTTCAAGAAAAAGAAGCTGGGCAATAACGGCGTTGGCAACCTGGTCGTTAATGGCGCTTCCCAAAAAAACGATGCGATCTTTGAGGAGGCGAGAATATATGTCGTAAGCTCTTTCCCCGCCACTTACCTTTTCAATAACGGTAGGAATAAGAATGCTGTTTTGTGCCGCTTGACCTCCTCCAGACATCTGTCCGGCTCCTGCTTTTGTATTGGTAACCATTTTCATAAATATAAATTAAATTTTAAATGACGACCTATAAATTGTACCTTATTTAGGTAAATTTTTCTATCGCGGAGAGATTTTGCAACGTACAGGAGTTGACAGTTTATGTAAAAAATGATATCATTATGTAATGAATAATATGCCGCACAAAAAATGGATATTGGTAATGGCGTTTATTTTATTCTCGGCATTTGCCTCAAGCACCCTTTTGGCAGCAACTACTGTTGGCAGTACCCAGCTTTCCACGGATGGAAATTTAACCGTGAATGGAAATACAACATTGGGAAATGGAACGGGTGATACTATCACTCTACAAGGTTCCGGCACGTATACTCTGGGCAGCGTAAATTCTTTTCAAATAACGGCCACCGGCAGCACTCTGAATACTGTTTCACCCTTAACCATCACGACGACTTCCGCGACAGATGCAAATGCCGGAGTTTCCTCGGTCTATACACAGAGTTCCGGCGCGACAGGAGAGCAGGCGGCGTTTCTTACCATTGCGACACAAAGTTCTTCAAGCGGTGGTAACCTTTATGGTTTCCAAGTTGAAGAGTTGCAAGGAACCGCGAGCTCCGGCACCGAGGCCGCATTTTACCAACGAGGAACGGCTTGGGACTACGGTTTGTTGACTCAGGATACAATCAGGCATGAACTTTCCGGAGGCGTTCAAGTTCTTTTGGCTAGCACGTCGGCAACCACGCTCAATTCCGGAGGACATCTTAATCTTGATATCACTACGGCGGGGCCTACAACCGGAACGGGGCCTGTAGAAGGTATTGGTGTCAACTTAACTCCATCAGGCAATACAGGAAGCGATGCCGATACATTTGCGGGCATTGGCCTTCATATAAATAACAGCACCACCGATGCTGCCACCGACGATAACATATATGGTATCAATATTTTCAGCCTTTCCGGTACCGCAAAGGATGCAGATGACACGGCCATGTACATCGATCAGGCAGGCTGGGACGACGGCATTAAAATCGACCTTTCGCAGCCTGACGATAGTGATGCGACCGATACGGATCAGGGTATCCTTATAAACGCGGCAACTTCAGCCAGCAACGATGCCGATACCATTGTTGGCATAAAAATTTCAGATTTAACCGTGACCGGTGGCGGTGCGCCATTTGAGCGCGGCCTTCAAATAGGCGGCGGTTGGGATGCAAACCTTTTCTTCGATGATACAACTTCAACAATACAAATTGCCAATACCGGAACATTCACTTTTGAAGATTCTGGTGGGAATGATTTGCTTACGCTTTCCGACAGCAGTGATTTGGGAAACGTCGGAATAACCGGCACACTGACAGTTGGAAGTGGTACTGCCATAAGTAAAATCCTTAAAGGAACCTGCACGGTTGATCCGCCGGACCTTGCCGCAAACGCTACGGGAACAGCTTCGTGCACATCAACGGGAACACTGGCCAATGATACTGTTTTCTTAACGCCTCGTGCAGCTCCTAGTACACAAACGTGGTCCGTTGATACCGTAGGTTCAGGGAGCATTACCATCCGATTCCAGGAATCCGGAACCGATGGAGGAGATCCGGCGTCAGGCACATGGGATTGGACAGCCATTCGTTAGGGCCTGTGCACACCTATCGAGATGTTTGATGAGGTGTCACCTCAGCCTGGTCTATCCACTTGGGAAAATAGAGTTCCGTAGGACGTATTTCCACATATCGAACTTCCATGAGATTTCGGACATTAACGGCCCAGTCCGCGACATAAACTATAAATGCTCCGTCGGGAGAAGCGTGGGCATTGGGCTGGCTGTGATGCGTTGTTCCCCCATCATAACTATTTTCATGATCAACAATGACGGTTATTGTTCCAGTCCTGATATTTACTATTACAATTTTACCGGAATACGGAGAATCCTCAGGCCAATCGTACTGCTGAGTGAAAATGACATTTTCATTGTCAACGAATGTCGCGTGGCTTCCAAGAATTCCCCGGTAATCATGAATAATATTTCCTTGGCGATCAATGATATAGCCTTCTTGCCCGCAGACAATTCTTGTACCGTCCGGATTCGCATTTGAATGGGAGCATTCGAGCGGGAGCCTATAAGCTTGCCATTCTTCAATATTGTGCGGCATTTCTTCCTCTTCTTTAAGAGAAATAAGAAATGGATGGTTAAAAATACCATTGTAATCCCTCTGGCCGTCGGCAGTTAATCCCCGCGTGAGAAAGAAAATAGTATTATTATCGACAAATTGCGGACGGTCCATATAAAATTCTTTTTCCAAATCGAGCGTATATATTCTTCGATATCCGGTGCCATCAACATTCATGACAAAAAGACCGCGATGATAATCTTTTCCATCTTCGCCGTGTCCTTCCTCCACTCCTAAAAATTTATCTCCATCGGGACTCACATGGAGAAAAGTTATAAATAAATCATTGCCATACGGCAAAGAAATTCTCCTTTCTTCGCCGGTATCCGCATTCACGGCTAAAATTTTGCCGTGTTCGCCGATAAAAATTTCTTTCCCATCGTGCGACCAACACGGACCAAACCCAATTTCACCGCTTCTCTGCCAGGAAACTTGCGTCCTTAGCACACGTATTTTTCTAGTATTTAAATTTTGAAGATAAAGACGAGTTTTACCATCAGATGGCCCTCTCTCCCCCAATCCTCTTTCCGACAAAAACAAAAATTCATAGGATCCTCTTGGCAGTCCTGGTCTCCAGCCTGATGGCTCTCCATAAAATACATCGTCATAAATCATATTGCGCGTACCTTCAATCACGCGCGTGCCAATCTCGCTCCGCCCAATGACACTCATTTCAGAATCTTCAAGTTCATCCACGGGATATATGTCTGGAACAGCTCCGGATGCTTCTTCTTGAGGATCAAGCGGCGATGCTTCACTTCCGCAAGCAATGGGAGTAAGCGGCATTATCAAATGGCCGAGCAAAAGCGCATTCCTTACCATTATTTTTATAGAATGCATGAATTTTGAAACTGGCGTACCAACTTTCTCATTGAGCGAACGGAGATCCACTTCCGGATGTGATAGTACTTCCATGGTCTTGTACTTTAGCATTTTTCGGAAGAAAAAAATGTTCGGCGCTTAAATGAACATTGAGCGGTTTGATCTCAACCTCTCTTTTGTTGCTCTTCACGACATTTCCGGCGATACAAGCACGCAGACGATGTTTCTTGGCCATTCGTACGATTGCTACGGCATCAGTTTGTGAATCCGTGAAGATGGTATATCCAACACACATGGCTGTTTTTTGCTGTGGCACAGGGATTCTGGTGGACATCAACGTGAAAAAACTGATCTATAACGGAGAATTGTCTATCGCGGAGAATCTATTTGACTTTGCAGAAAAGATTGATAGAATTTCACTGCTCTGGGCCCTGGACGCCTTTCGCCCACTGGTTTACAGATGTGCTCCTTGAAAATTGAAGATTCGTTGAAAATCAGAACGTAATAGAGAAGTCTAAATACTATAAACAACTACAATTAAGTGAAAGAGCCTTCAGGCTTTTCATTTTTATAATGAAGAGTTTGATCCTGGCTCAGGATTAACGCTGGCGGTGTGCATAACACATGCAA
>JBBTWV010000031.1:0-5772 GCA_038062615.1 Patescibacteria group bacterium
AATATCAGCATCTTCGTGAATATAGGTGTGTACCACCGATGCTCCCGTTTCAATAACCGGCACGGTGGAATTTTCGCGCACAAAATCAATAAGACTTTTGCTGCCACGAGGAATAATGACGTCCACAAGATCATGAAGTTTGAGAAGTTCTAACGTGGCGCTGCGATCGGTGGAATCAATGAACTGGACGCTTTCACTGAGGCCGGATTCAGGGGTGAGAAAACTGCTTTCTTGAAGGCCTTCGCGTATGAGTTTTACTAGAATTTGATTCGAACGGAGCGCATCTGACCCGCCTTTTAAAATAACGGCATTGCCGCTTTTGAGACACAGAGCGCTGGCATCAACTGTTACGTTTGGGCGTGCCTCATAAATCATACCGACTACCCCAATGGGTACCCGAATACGCTTGATAAAAAGTTCATTTGACAGCTCGCGGGATTCCAGAACGTCGCCGACATAATCTTTAAGTTGAGCGACTTTTTTGAGATCGCTTATAATTCCTTCCATTCGTTTTTGGTCTAATTGGAGGCGATCTATGAGGCCTTCAGCGAGATTTTTTTTGTGAGCCGCGGCGATGTCTTTAGCATTTTCCTGGAGAATTGCTGGAATATTTTCTTCTAATTTTTTGGCAATTGCCTGTAGAAGTTCATTTTTGGCGTCGCTGGAAAGGAGCGCCAAGTGAGTGCTGGCGTTGCGGGCTTTTTCGGCAAGAAAACGTATGGATTGCATGGGAATATTACTTAGGTAGTGTTCACATAAATTATTTGCGATGGTTGTACAGGAATATGGTTGGATTCAAGGCGCGTGCCGCTAAGGCGGCATGCCGATTCTAAAGCAAGGAGGCAGGAGTGCAGCGTAGCATCGCTACGCAAGCGACGAGCAACACGGAAGACAGCCATATTCCTGTGCAACCCGTAGGGAAGGCACCCATTTTGTCCACTTCTGCGTCACTCCTCCTCGATGTGCCTTTGGGCACACCTTCGTTGTCGTTCCTTGAATTGAATCAAAATGGGTGCCTTCCATCTGTAAATAATTTATGTGAACACTACCTAATATTTTTTGCCCTTTCTATCATAAATTTTACATCATTATTCATATTTATTGGATGTAATTCTATCTCTTGGTGCTTGTTTGCAAAAACCCTGAATATTTCATCAGAAAATCCTTGCCCGATATTTTTTACTCCTGTGAAGTCGAGTATAACCTTTGAAAATTTTTCTAGATTTGCGACAATTCTGAGTGCTTGTGATCGAGACACAAGATAATCTGCCTTGGTATACAATTTTACGTGTACTTCCGTTGTATTGAATCCACCAACTTCTGTTTCCGCATACTTGCTAAATATTGTCGAAGTATGACGGTGGGTTTTTCTGTTAATTGTAAACAATACAAGAGTTCCTCTTGTGTGTGTTTTTAGACTATCAATTACAATAGTTGGTTTCTTTTCATTTTTTACAACTATTGCATGTTTATGACTTTTGAGCACAAATTGATCTGTCATTCGTGAGGTAAAAAAGATACCTTGCCCTGTATGATTTTTTTCTTCTGTGGTAATTTTACCTTTCAATACCTCTCTGGCAGCTTCAATTTCACTAGGCAGCTTATTTTTTGTGCGAATGTTTGCAAAGGCTCCAATACCATAATCTTCTATTGAGCATACAAGTAATCTATCTTGGACAAATACTTCAACTCGAATTCTTTTTGACCTTGAATGTTCTATGGCATTATTCATCATCTCTGCAAACGAAAAGCCAAATATTGACTTAGCCTGATCTGATAATCCGATTTTATTAAGCAAATACTTTTCGATTTCATCAAGAGCGGTTTGTTCCTCGAGCTCTTTGTTTTTATATATTTTCCAAAATTTTAACCCCCCTTTGATCAGTGAATCCTTTGAGTTTTTTGTCATGTACCATGTCCTCGGTCCGTTTGAAAAACGAATAACAATTCCGTCTGTCTCAAGATCTGATAGATGTCTTAATATGGTTACTTTTGAGGTTTTAATTTTTTTTGCGATATCACTGGATCTTAACCCTGCCTTGCTTGAGTTCAATAGGTTTATTATTTTTCCCTCGATTATTTTCATACTGTAAATATAGTACTTTTAATGACTACTGTAAAGCATTTTGTTTATTACTGTAAACTTACTGTAAAGTACCTTTTTACACCCCGTGCTTTTCTCTTAGCTTCCCTATGCCCTCTTCTTCTGATTTTTTGGCGATTGCCTCGAGAATTTTATTAGCTTATACTTCGTACTCTATGTCCCAATTTGTCATCCATGGCGGAAGAAAACTACACGGAGAAGTTTCTGTAGGAGGATCTAAAAATGCGGCGCTCCCTATTTTGGCGGCCACGCTTTTAACAGATCAAAAATGCGTGATTCGCAATGTGCCGGATATTGATGATATTCACACGATGCTCGCTATGTTGCGTTCTTTGGGAAGCGAGGCGGAGTTTAAAAATCATACTGTTACCATTCAGACTCGGCACATTCGCCAAGAAAATATTGATAAAAAGTTGGGCTGTAAGATGCGTGCCTCGGTACTGTTACTGGGTCCGCTTTTGGTTCGCACGGGATTTGCTCGGCTCCCTTACCCTGGCGGCTGCGTGCTCGGCGCGCGCTCCATATCCACGCACGAAAATGTCCTTAGGCAAGCAGGAATAAAAAGAATGCCGAGTAAAAAAGAAGAAATAATTTTTCGCGGGAAACCACAGGCACGCGAGGTAGTACTGCCGGAATTTAGCGTTACGGCGACGGAAAATATTCTCATGGCTTGCTCTCTTGCAAGCGGGGAATCGGTGATTCGCCTTTCGGCTTTGGAACCGCATGTACAAGACCTTTGCCGTTTTTTAAAAGCTATGGGGGTGGGCGTTTCTGGCATTGGAACCCACGATATTCATGTCCGCGGCAAGAAAAATTTGCACGGAGTAACGTATCGCATCACGCCGGATTATCTTGAGGCTGGCACATTGGTTTTGGCGGCACTTTTGACGAAGGGTAGTGTGCTTGTGCGGAATATTATTCCCCGCGATCTTGATGCGCTTTGGAATCTGTTGCGCGAAATGGGCGTTAAATTCCAGCTTGGGAAAAATTTTGTTAAACTCCTTCCGTCGCCAAAAATTCGCATGTGCGCGCGTTTGCAGACGAATGTCTTCCCCGGTTTCCCTACCGATCTTCAGCCGCCGTTTGTTATTCTGATGACTCAGGCCAGCGGGAAGGGGATCGTCCATGAGACGCTTTTTGAAGGTCGCTTTAGTTATTTTCCTGACTTAATGCAGATGGGTGCCAAGATAGAAAAACTCAATCCGCATGAGGCTATTATTTCTGGCCCAAGTTTATTAAAAGGAGCCAATGTAAAAAGCTGGGACATTCGTGCGGGTGCGGCGATGTTGCTTGCGGGGCTTGCGGCAAAAGGAAAAACCGTGGTCCGCGACATTCAGTATATTGATCGTGGCTATGAATCTTTTGATGAAAAACTTCGTTCACTGGGCGCCGATATCTCACGCTTGGACTGAGTTTTAATCTCCACTATTTCTTTTGGCGAAAAAATAAATTCAATTCGGCCATCTAAATCGGTACGCAGGATTTTTAGCTGATGCTCTTTGTACCGCTTGAGTGTAGAAAGATGCGGATGATGATAGGAGTTATTAAGACCCACGGAAATCGCCACAAATTGAGGATTAATGGCGCTCAAGAAAGCTTCACTACTGCTTGTTTTGCTCCCGTGATGCCCTGATTTTAGAATATCTGCCTGAAGATTAACGCCATGCGAGATCAGCATTTCTTCTTCGGGTAATTCGGCATCAGCCGTGAGGAGAATTTCATGTTCTCCATAGATCAATTTGGCTATGAGGCCAAGATTATTGGTGACTGTTTCTTGGCGAATAATCGGCGTAAATGGGAAGAGTACATCAAAAGTAACGCCGTCTGTAAGCGCGATGTCGCCATCTTCCCGCGCGAGAATCACGGGGATATTTTTTTCTTTGATGAGCCGCAAAAATTCCTGTGAAAAGTAATCTTTTTTGTACACGCCGGTAAAAAGCACGTGGCGCACGGGATACCGTTTGAGTACCGCAATAAGCCCTTCTATGTGGTCACGATCGGGGTGAGTACTTACCAAGTAATCAATGGAGGCACCCCAAAAAGGCAAAACTTCCTTAAGCTCCGTCAGGACTTTTTTCTCCGGCCCGCCATCGATGAGAAAAGTGGTGCCTTGTGGCGTGCGCGCAAAAATCGCATCACCTTGGCCTACATTTAAAATGAACACATGAAGCAGGCCATCTGGCTTGGCGTTGGAGAAGAGAAGGCCTATAGAAAGAGCGGTTGCCACTACGCCGAGGAGTATTTTATTCATGGTGGCGTTATAGCAGTCAGAGATGAACTTTCTCTAAACTTTTGATGAATTTTTTGTGAAATATTTATGAAGTAGGCAAAGGTTGCCTATTTTTTCTTCCGCCGATCGAACCAAGCCGAGCATTTATTGAACGTGGTCCCACTCAAAACGGCATGCCAATGTAGCAAGGCAAACTGGCACAAAATAAAACGACGTAAGAAAAAATAGATCAACCTTTGCCTTGATATGTCATGACGCTCCCCACGGCAAATAACCATTTTCGCTTTAACGGTAGAACATAGAAAACACATCAGCCGCTACTTCACATGGTGGAATGGTAATGTCATTACGCCGCTACCTTTTCTTCTTTTTTCCGTCTGGCAAGCGCCAGGGCAAGTAGTGCGGACATCGTGGCGAATACACTTTCTGGGGTACTGGAAGCACAACCGCCGCTATCATTCCCGCCGGTGCTTTCTGTAGCGGCAGGAGTAGGTTTGGAAGTAGGAGCGGATACCGGAGGCGTTGGGCGAACGACGTCAGTTGGGCTTGGGAACGCCGTTGCAGTAGGTGTCGGTACAACCGAGGCAGGAGGCGTCGCGCTGGCAGGAGGTGTTGGAGGTGGCGTTGGGCTGGCTGAGGCTGATGGCGCTGGTGAAGCAGAAGCCATCGCGGTTGCGGTTGGCGGAACAACTACCGGCAGTGGAAGTCTCTCGCCCCCGTTCCAAAACTCCGCCACCGTGGCGCTGGAAGCCGCCAAGGCCCCGACTACGTTTGGATCACCATTTTCCATCATAATAAAATCCGTGGCCGCTTTATCAAAACGCATCTCCACCGGTGGCAAATCTCCTTCCGTTACCGTCATGGTCCACTGCTCACCATCTTGATCAAAGAGAGCTGTAACAGGGACTAACGTTCCGTCATCTGCAACTTTTTGATACCTCACCGTGAGAGTGCCGGGAGTTCCCTCAGGGCTTAAAAGACTCATCGGTCTAACGCCGAAACTGCTAGCGCTGTTGGCAGGAGTAGTGAAGGTGGGGCTTGGCAAACGTTGGACATTAGGACCGACAGCGGTGCTGTGTACCCATAATGTTGCACCTGGGTGCAATTGAATACTGCCATCTGGATTTGTCTGCGGCATGTCTGGAGCAAAAAGCGTGGAACCGTCGCCGGCGCGTGCTAAAGCAAAACGATCATCACCCGTTTCGTTAACACAAGGATAGAAGCCCGTTGGCGCCACTCCCATTGGCGGATTAATGCCTGCCCAGTTTTCGCCGCAATCCACCGCGCAGGCCAATCCGCGGCTGCCATCTGGGGTTGTTTCTTGCCCAGGATTACCACGGCCGGAACAATTATCAAAGCGATCATCAATGCCGTCGCCGTCGTCGTCAATAAGACGAGGATGCGCAGGGTCATAGGCCACACGCGTAACGGGAACTCG
>JBBTWV010000032.1:0-5218 GCA_038062615.1 Patescibacteria group bacterium
GCCCATCAAGCAGCCTCCTCCACGGGTTGAGCCTGGTGACGACGAAGGCGTGATTCGCGCCACCAACGGGGGAAAGATTGTTTCTCCGGATGGTTTTGAGGTCACTATTCCGCCGGGTGCTTTGCCGCAAGATATGAGGATTGAAATTGAGCGAGTTTCTATTGGCCGCGTTACCGATTTGTACCACTTGAAGCCGGACGGTTTGCGATTTTTGAAACCGATAATGTTGGCCATTCCTTACAAGCCGGCGGGCCTTTATGAGGGAGAAACTCCATACGATATCATCCTTAAATACTGGTATACCCAAAATAGTCCGCAGTTGGGTTTGCAGTATTCGGTGGACCTTGGTGACACCAAGTTGAGAACTCAGGTGGAGAGATTTTAATTGAAGGTACCCCAGGATATTTGCGCAAACACGCATTTTGTGTTATAGTTTAACAAATAATAAATAATACAAATAATTATGGGTGACGGAGGAGCTCCTGATCTTGAGGAATTTAACCATGAGGATACTGGCGGCAGTACTGTTGAATCTCGAAACGCTTTAAATGGAAAGAGAACTCAAGAGCTGGCAACTTTGCGTGCAGAAATCGATACTGACGCTCACCCGGAAGTACCTCCTGAAGTTTTGCAGCATTTGCACCAAATGGAATTGATGCACCCTGATCGTTTTAGAATTGATAGAGTCAATCCTGAAATTTTATCGAGAATGATTCTTATTCCTGCTTCAGGAGATATCCCTGACGATAGGTTAGCTTACCGTCATGGGGGCACGGGTGCTCTATATTTAGCATTTCTTAGTATGGGAACGGGCGATGGTTTTATCTTGGATGATGACAGAATTATTAATGGCAGACGTGAAACAATTTTTAGCATAAATATTGATTTTCAAGATACTCCATTGGAAATTGAACAGCGCATTGAAGATCGTGAAATAGAAATTGAGAAGCCATTCCAGCTTTTCTTAAAGCTGAAGCAAAAGCCGGGATTTTCTGACGCTGTGGTATGGCAGTTTAGTTCTGCGGCACCTGCTTATAACTTTAGACATAGTTATTATAAACTCACTCCGCTGGCACAAAACGCATATTCGCTGGAGATGAATGACGGTCCAGCACTCCAGCTTTCAATGAGAAATACCCAGGATGATGTTGAGAGCTTGATTCAAACAGCGCAATATGTCCTTCCTTCTGATGATCCTTTACCTTTATCACCTGAGGGCAAAATGCAATATGACCAAATGGTTAGTAAGCTGGATAGTTACGCTCGAGCCGGCAAGAAATTTGCACAAGGTACTCAGCTCAAAAAAGAAACTATTGCCGGAACAACGGTATTCAACCTTTATCGCGGTGGAAAGCGAGCCGGAACGATTGGAATTGGAATGGAAGGTGGAATAGCGGTTGTCCGTCCAACTGTACCGGGTGATGCGATATCATCTGGCAGTAGCAGTGATGCCATTGAACTCTCAATAGATTTCGCTGTGAACATCGAACTTGTCCAGAAATTTAAGAATGAAGTGAATTATAAAAAGAAAATTGCTGGGGTATATATGGATGACCCGTCGGTGCATGGGGACTACATGGATATACGGGTTCCGGACCGCAATATTCGCCTTTGGGTAGTGACTGGGGGATATAACATGGATGGGTATCATGCAGATACCGTTGAAGAATTAGAGGCATATTTGAAAGAAATTTCAGTGCAATAATATTTGGTGGTTATTGAGCTCGCCCTTCGGTAGGATTATTTTGCTATGCGTAAGCTCGTAAAAATCGTGGTTTTTGTGCCGAGTACACATGCCGAAAAAATCCGAGAGGTTTTGGCGCATGCCGGTGCGGGGCATGTTGAGAAATATGATTTTTGTTCGTTTAGTGTTAAGGGCGTTGGCAGATTTAGGCCGCAAAAAGGCGCCAAGCCGTTTATTGGAAAAGCGGGTGAGATAGAGCAGGTTGCGGAGGAGCGGATTGAGACTATTTGTCCAAAATCAAAGCTCAAAAAAGTTTTGGCGGCGGTTAAGGATGTCCACCCTTATGAGGAGCCGGCAGTAGATGTGTATGAGGTTTTATCTATTTGAGCGACTAATAAAAAAACATTTTTTATCAAAAATAAAGATAATGTATAAGATTAGTTTTGACATTTTTCTTATATTTTGCTAATATTTCATTAGAATAGTCGCCTAATAAAAAATAATGAAATTTATAAGAAAAAAGATAATTCGTGGTCATTCCTATTATTATTTTGAGTTTCCGTGGAGGTCGCGCGGCGAGCGCTCGATATTTACCCGCTTTCTGGGGAAGGAGTTGCCGTCTGATTTGGCTGAAGTTATTCCTCAATGTTTTAATGAAATCTCACGGTTGAGTGAAGAGAAAATAGATTCTTCGGCTAAAAAATACTTTGCTCCCAAGGCGATTTTGCCAATTGAACAGGCACGATTTTGGTATCGAGGTCTCCATCATGAGCTTTTTGCAAACGATTTGCATCTCTTCCAGTCACTTTTTGCCGTATTATTTCTTCTCAACTCGAATAGATCAGAAGGCTCGCGTATGACACGCCGAGATATTGAGAAAATAATTCAGAGAAAAAGAAAGCCTAAAACCATTATGGATCAAGAAGTTGTGAATTCTCTTGCGGCACTTCGGTTGGCTTTCTCACGTGAGATGAGATGGAATATTGCCTCCATGCGCAGGCTCCATGCTTTTTTATTTGATCAGATTTCTCCGCATACTGCCGGGAAGCTTAAAACTGAAAATAATGTTATTAATAATGAATCAACCACTGATTGGAAATCGGTTAGGAAAGAGCTTAAGCAACTCCTGTTTTGGTTTCTGAGAGAAAAGAAAAAGGGGTATCCGCCACTCGTCGCTTTGGAGTTTCATCATCGTTTTGAGGCCATTCATCCTTTTGATGATGGTAATGGGCGCATCGGAAGACTACTTTTTAACGCCTATCTGCTCCAAGAAGGATACATGCCGGTGATTTTCTTTAGCGAAAATCATTCGACTTACATGGATGCCATCTCGCAGGCTCGGCATGGGCGTAAGCGCAAATTAGCGCACTATTTTATAAAACAACTGGTTAAAACCAGAAAGGCTATTGAGCTTTATAAGCAGGAGGGGGTGCTGAGAGGTGGTTCTCCACAGGTGGGGCAGTGGGAAATTGAGCGCGGGAAAATACGAAAATACTAATCTGCTATAATCTGCCGAGATGGCTTCCCTAACGCCCATGATGCGGCAGTATCAGCAGATGAAGGAGCAACATAAGGACTGCTTGCTCTTTTTCCGTTTGGGCGATTTTTATGAGATGTTTTTTGAGGATGCGGTGGAAGGGTCGCGTTTGCTGAATCTTACATTAACCAAGCGTCATACCGCGCCGATGTGCGGCGTGCCGCACCACGCGGCGGAGTCGTATATTGGTCGGCTCACACGGCTGGGTAAAAAGGTGGCGATTTGCGAACAGCTTTCGGATCCCAGTTTGCCGGGGATTGTAGAGCGCGGCGTGATTCGTGTGGTGACGCCGGGGACGACGTTTGATGAACGCATTTTGGAGCAGAAATCGAACCGGTTTATTGTGAGTGTAAATTTAGGTGGTGAAAAAATGGGCTTGGCGGCTTGTGATCTTACGACGGGGCTTTTGCAGGTGGCTACGTTTGAGAATTTGGAAGATTTGCGCGATGAGTTGTTTAGACTTGGGCCGGCGGAGTGCGTGGTGGACTTTGCCGAACAAAATATTCCGGATTTTTTAAAACAGTTTGATAAGTTGCCGGTTTTTCCGCATCAGTTTTGGGATGATCCGCAGACTTTTTTGTCCAAACATTTTGGGGTGAAGGATTTACGCGGGTTTGGAATGGAGGACTCTGTGGAGGGAGTTGCGGCGGCCGCGCTGCTCCTCTCGTATTTAAAAGAAACGCAAAAATCGGACTTGGCACACATCCGGCCGCCGCAAATGCTCTCCCGCACGGAGGAGATGATTTTGGACGAAACCGCTATTAGAAATTTGGAGTTGCTGGCGAATTTGAGAGAAGGGAAGAGGGAAGGTTCGCTCCTCTCGGTCATTGATTTTACGCGAACTTCAATGGGTGGCCGCACCCTGCGTTCTTGGCTTTTGCATCCACTTCATAACAAAGAAAATATTGAGAAGCGTCTGGATGCCGTGAGCGAAATGCTGAGTAATGACGTGCTTGCTCTTAAACTTCCGGAAATTTTAGATGGTGTTTTAGATTTGGAACGTTTGCTGGGAAAAATTTCCATTGGCACCGGTGGTGCTCGCGATGTGCTGGGAATTGCCATCTCACTCAAGGCACTTGAACCTATCAAAGATCTTTTGCAAAACTCAAAATCAAAACTGCTGACAGAATTTTTGGCCGAACTGGAAAAATTAAAATCACTCGGAGAACTTCGTCAAAATTTACTTTCTTCTATTGTGGAAGCTCCTCCTCTTTCCATAAAGGACGGCGGGCTTATTTGCGATGGTATTTCTCCCGAGTTAGATGAGTTGCGGCGCATCAGTCGTGAAGGAAAAAGTTTTATTCAGCAGATTCAAGAACAGGAGGTAAAGCGAACGGGAATCAACTCCCTCAAGATCCGTTTTAATAACGTTTTTGGATATTACATAGAAATCACGAAGTCGAATTTAAAAAATGTTCCGGCAGATTACATTCGGAAGCAGACCTTAGTGAATGCTGAAAGGTATATCACTCCCGAACTCAAAGAATACGAAGAAAAAGTTTTGGGTGCTGACGCCAAAATGAAGGAAATTGAGTATCAGATTTTTTTACGTCTTCGCGAACAGACCAAAGACCACACGCGAGAAATTCAAAAGGCCGCCGAAATTTTTGGCGTGCTTGATGCACTGCTTTCCTTGGCACTAGCGGCCGCTAAAAATCGCTACGCGCGGCCGCAAATCGTCGAGGCTGGTTTGCCGATTGTCATCAAGGATGGTCGTAACCCCGTGGTGGAACAGTTGGCCGGCGGACAGTTTGTCCCGAATGATGCTCAGCTTGGAGGCGAGGCCGAGCTACGGCGAGTGTCGCGCCAAGCAGGCGCGGCCAATATTATTTTGCTTACGGGGCCCAACATGGGTGGGAAGTCCACCTACCTTAGGCAAACGGCACTCATTGTTCTGATGGCGCACATTGGCAGTTTTGTCCCGGCGCAAAGCGCGCAAATTCCATTAACGGATCGTATTTTTACGCGCGTTGGTGCCAGTGATAACTTGGTGCGTG
>JBBTWV010000032.1:5228-29959 GCA_038062615.1 Patescibacteria group bacterium
GCAGGAGACCGCACAGATCCTTCATTATGCGACACGTAACAGTCTCATTATTTTGGATGAAATTGGTCGCGGAACTTCTACCTATGATGGTGTCTCTCTGGCTTGGGCAATTTTAGAACACATCCATGATCAGATTGGTGCTAAGACGCTTTTTGCCACGCACTATCACGAACTTATTGCGGTGGCGGAAAAACTTCCGCAGGCTCAGAATTTTAGTGTGGCGGTAAAAGAAGAAAAAGACGGCGTCGTTTTTTTGTATCGCATAAAACCTGGTGCCGTGGATCGCAGCTATGGTATTGAGGTCGCTCGGCTTGCTGGACTTCCTCCTTCTATTATTCATAAAGCCAAAGAAATTTTGCGTGATTTAGAAGAGGGGATTTTGGATAACGCCATCAGCAAAAAAGCGCAGGCGGGAAAAGTAAATAAAGACCAGTTGGATATTTTTGCTCCAGAAAATTCGCAGCCCCGTCCGCACCGCGCGCTTCAAGAGCTCCAGAAAATCGAAATTGAAAAACTCACCCCGCCAGGCGAACCGCAGTGAAGCTAAGGAATTAATGCGCTGAAAGCGCAACCATTTGAAGCGCTCCAAGAGTTAGACGAGCTCAAGCGGTTATAAATAAGGCTCTCAGTCTAACTCACTGCCATCGCGATTGTCATCGCAATCATCATCGCGATCGCGATCGCGATCGTCATCTGATCCATGGTAGAAATCTTCAAGGTCTTCACCAAGTGCATCAACGTTTTGCCGTGGCCCTCCTGAGGAACACTGCCAGTCTTGTCCACCACAAGGTCCGCATAAACCAGTCGGCGGAGGAATAACGACGGCTTCCGGTACGATGTCGCGCGTCGCTGGATGAGCTACTGCAGGTATTTGTGAAAGAACATCTCTTGCTGCGCTTGCCTGTGAAGATGCCACATCTCTCCACATATCGGCGTCTTTGCCGGTTTGAGCACCAATTCGTATGTAACTTTCCGTGGTAAGTTCAAAATCTTCCGCCGTGGAAAGTCCCCTTGCCAGGGCAATTCTATTCTTTCCGTCTGGTACCTGAAGTGAATCTAACTCTCGATTAAAAGTGACGCGTATGGGGGCTGACAATGCATATCTTTTTGTTCCTTCTCGGCGAACTCTTACTACAAATAAAGGTTGAGCTGTATTCGCCGTAAGAAACTTTCTTACAGACAATAGCAAGCCAGCTTCATCTTTAAATGAATGACCGCATGGCTCCATTCCTGGTTCCAGTTGCAG
Organism: Patescibacteria group bacterium; assembly: GCA_038062615.1. GTDB lineage: Bacteria > Patescibacteriota > Gracilibacteria > UBA1369 > UM-FILTER-53-11 > JBBTWV01. Next base: position 6,475 of record JBBTWV010000032.1, read on the forward strand.
GACATCGTGTTGTTGAGTTGCTTCAACCATAGGAGGTATTATTTATCACAATATGCGTAAATGTCAAGCTTTTCCCTGCGACCTCATCAGGATATGGTTATTCCATGCCGAAAATTAAAATTCTTCCTGATACGCTCATTAGCCAAATTGCCGCCGGAGAGGTGGTGGAGCGTCCGGCTAGTGCGCTTAAAGAACTTATAGAAAATAGCTTAGACGCCGGTGCAAAATTCATCGGCATTGAGGCCGAACAGGGAGGCATGAAGCTTATTGCCGTGCGCGATGATGGCACGGGTATGGACGGCGATGACGCGGTGATGGCTTTTGCGCGGCACGCTACCAGCAAGATTTCGGAGTTGGATGATTTGGCCAATATTTCTACTTTTGGGTTTCGCGGGGAGGCGCTTGCGGCGATTGCTTCGGTGGCGCAGGTGAGCCTAAAAACCCGCAAGCGCGAAAATGAGGAAGGCAGTAAGATTATTTATAAGGGTGGCGTTATGGAATCAAAATGTGCCACCGGCTGCCCGCCGGGAACTGAAGTTGTAATTCGTAATCTCTTTTTTAATACGCCGGCTCGCAAGAAGTTTTTAAAAGCCGAAAACACGGAGCTCAGTCATCTTGCCGCGGTGGTGAGCCACATGGCTATGGCAAATCCGGCGGTTGGATTTGAGTTCAAACATAACGGCAAAACGCTTATTCAAGTTCCGGCTTTGCAAACTCCGCAGGCTCGGTTGGCCGCCATTCTTGGCAAGAATTTTCTCGGCGAGGCTCTGCCGATTTCTTTTAAAACCGAGAGTATTCACATTCACGGGTTCATTGGTCGGCCTGGAGCCTCGCTGGCTTCCAAGCGCCATCAGTATCTCTTTGTTAATGGCCGAGACGTTAGCGACCCAATGGTTTCACGCGCCGTGACCGATGCTTACGGTTCGCGTTTGCCTGCGCGCACCTGGCCTGTTTTTATTTTGCATATTGACATAGATCCTGTCGAAGTAGATGTGAATGTTCATCCGCGTAAGTTGGCGGTAAAATTTGTAGATACCCAGCGAATTTTTCGCGACGTGATGCAAGCGGTTTCCCAAAGTCTTTTAGATTTTGAACAGGGAATGTTTCAGAATGCTCATCTTCAAAATTCTGCAGCGCTCCCTAATGCTTCCTCCGAAATTTCACTGCAAAACGCGCTCAATTTTTCAGAAAAAATCCTAACAACACAGGACCGGTCTCAAAAACTTTCCCTACCCACTCAGCTCAAAATTCTTGGCCAGATCGCCAACTCCTACATTCTTGTTTTGGATGAAGAAGGTCTCGCTATTGTGGATCAGCACGCCGCGCACGAGCGCATTTTGTATGAATCCTTTAAGCGTCAAAGTATTGAGCGTGAAGCAAAAATTCAACCGCTTTTGGTTCCATTGAATATAGAATGTTCGCCACAAGAAGCCACTTTTCTTCGTAAGGCCATTGGTGAGCTCTCTTCATTTGGATTTGAATTCGACGAGTGGAGCGGCAATACTTTTGTGATCCGTTCTTGTCCGCTGGCGCTCAAGTCCGAAAATCTGGAAAAAATCTTGCGTGATTTTTTAGACGAGGTCATGGGCGACGCCGGTATATCATCAAAAAATATTCTTCCTGAACGCATTCTCAAGTCCCTCGCCTGCAAAGGCGCCGTTAAATTTGGCATGCCGCTAACGCTTACCGAACAAGAAGAACTTCTTCGCCAACTTCAAAAAACGCCAAACTTGGCCACTTGCCCGCATGGCCGTCCTACCCGCGTGCTGGTGACTTTTGATGAACTGGAAAAGCGTTTTTACCGCAAGTAGGCTTTAGGGAACCTCTGAAAAACTATATTATTAAAGCTACGATTTTGTATTTTGGTCGTAGCCGCCTGCTACGACACCCGCCTTAGCTTGGGCTACACTTCATCGCTCATCTACATTTCCATAGCGAGAATTTACACCGACACTTTTACTTGCTCCTAGAAGGCCAAAGGATTGCTTCAAACTTTGTTATTTCAGTTTGGTCTGTGACTTCTTCAAAAGTACCAGCCAGAGTAGCTACAAAAAGACTTTCGACAGAGCTTGCTCTATATAATTCTGTCCCCCGTCGTCCCTTTGAGTAAGCTCCACGCCAGGGGCCTATATTACCGTTTAGGGAAGTGCCATTCCCGCGTGCAGCGGCTGTTGCCCCTTGTTTGTATAGAAATTTTCTTTCACCCACGGTGAATTCTCTATAACCCTCCACTAACAATTCAGCTTTGGTTCGCGCGGCTACCTGATCCTTAATTACTTCTTCCGGCGCCGCAACTAATGTAAAATGCCGGCGGTTTTGATCTGGAGAGATTTCTGGGTCGTCCTCCGCTTTTACTAATGTGGCTATAACCACCCGGGCTCCTTGCTGAATTTTAAAAACACGACCGCCAGATTGAGTCTCTGTCGCTGCCACGTCGCCTTCTCTGACGGTGCTCTTAATATTAGTAAGAATGATGGCTCTACCGCTTGTAACCAAATCTGCAACGTCTGTTTCAATTTTGTAACCGTCAATGGGCATATGGAGTAGGATGTATAATAATATTTTACATAATATATGTCAAATGCCTTGGTCATAAAAATGACCTTGCGTTTTGAAAGGCCGCTTAGTACCATACGCCTGCTGTTTGCCAGGCCGAGCCGTAGAGGCAAGACTACTCAATAATGGCAAATGAAGGCCGCTTTGCGGCCAATCCAAAGCTTATGCCAACTCAAGAAGAACTCCGCAAATACGAACTTATGCTTATCTTCTCTGGTGAACTAATCGAGGCTGGTTTTGCTAAAGAGCTGGATGAGGTTCGCAAACTCTTAAAAGAAAGTACGCAAGGCATTTCCTACGAAGATCTTTGGGGTAAGCGTGATTTTAGCTTCCGCATCAAAAAACAAGCTCGCGGCTATTATGCGATTTTTAATTTTGATGCGGCACCAGCGGCTATTTTGGAACTTCGTTCCAGCATCAAACTCAACCAACAAGTTTTGCGGCATTTGCTCATTACTCTTCCCGATGATTACCAGCCGGGGCGTTATAATGAGTTGGTTTTGCCGGAAGAAAAGCACAAGGATGATCGTCAACAAAAGCCTGTTGTTGGAGCAAAACCGGTGCCTGTGGAATCAGCAGCCGTGAGCAAAGAACCGGCTAAGAAGCCAACGCTTGCCGGGAAGGATGAAGAGGAGCAACTCAAGTCCGTTGAAAAGAAACTTGAACAGATTTTGGAAAATCCAGATATAGATATTTAGGTCGCATCTGCTTGATGCGACATTCGCCTGAGCTCATATGCGTTGCGTTAATAAAGTTATTCTCATCGGGAATCTCACTCGTGATCCGGAAATGCGGCAAACCATCAACGGCCAGTCTATTGCTACTTTCGGACTTGCTACCAACCGCGAGTGGATGACTAAAGATGGACGTAAGCAGCAATCAAGCGAGTTCCATGAGCTGGTGGCCTGGGCCAAGCTGGGTGAGATCTGCCATCAATATCTTAAGAAGGGAAAGCTGGTGTACGTAGAAGGATACTTAAAAACGCGCATCAAGGTAATGCCGGATGGAACCAAAAAGTTCCGAACCGAAATCGTCGTCCAAGACATGATCATGCTGGATAAACGTGGCGGAACCGACGAGGAAGAAAATAGGATTCTCGAGGCAGCTCCGGTGGGCGCAGATCAAAACACGGCGGCGCCGGTGGATGCCGATCTCAGTGATGATATATTCGAAGGGTAGAGATTGTTCTAAACATTTATTACTTAATTGAGCGGCGCACGGCGCCGCTGCGAGACCGCAACGAGAACTGGCTTAGCCAGTCCGAGTAAGGTCGAGCGCATACATTATGACCGCTGGAAGAAGTAAAAAGAAGTGTGGATTCTGCGCCGAGAAGGTGGATTACATTGATTACAAGAACCTTCGTCTGCTGAAGCGTTTTATGTCTCAATACGGACGCATTGTTCCCAAGTACTACTCGGGCGTTTGTTTAAAGCATCAAAAACGCGTTGCCAGCGGCGTGAAATTGGCCCGCGAAATGGCGCTTTTGCCTTATACCAGATAAGGCTAAAATACGGTCATGCGCCTCGTTATAAAACTCGGCACCTCACTCCTCACCAACGAACACGGAAAGCTCACGGTTCCTTTTTTGCGTGGCGTGGTGGCGCAAGCGGCGGCCATTCATAAAAGCGGGCATGAGGTGGTGGTGGTGAGTTCCGGCGCGGTGGCGGCGGGCAGATCCGAAATTACGCTGGAGCGCGAGAAGAAGAATATTCCTTATAGGCAAGCCCTTGCGGCGGTTGGGCAGGGTGTCCTCATGAAGACGTATCATGATTTTTTTGGCGAACATGGCGTGGTGGTTTCGCAGGCGCTTTTGACCAACTATGATTTTGTAAATCGTGAAAATTTTCTCAACACCAAAAATGTTTTTGATTTGATGCTGAAGGCGGGAGTTATCCCCATCGTGAATGAGAATGATGTAACGACGATTGCGGAATTGAAGTTTGGTGATAATGACGTCCTCTCGGCCAAAACGGCGGCCATGGTTTCGGCTGATTTGCTCGTCATTATGACCGATGTGGATGGGCTTTTTTTAGAAGATCCGAAAAATAATCCGGGTGCCAAGTTGTTCTCGGTGGTGGAGAAAGTGGACGACTCCATACGCGCATTAGCGGGTGGTGCACGCAGTAGCCGGAGCATGGGTGGCATGGTGACAAAGTTGGAGGCAGCTGATTACGTCACGTCCGTGGGGATTCCCATGTTCATTGTGAATGGGCGCCGGGCCAATATATTGCAGGACGTTGTGGAATTTTTCAGAAAAAGTATGAGTGAAAAAACTCATCAGCAGGAGCAAAAACTTGGGACGATTTTTATTCCTCGCGTGAACCGGATGGAGAGTCAAAAAAAATGGCTGCGGCCAAAAATTCAAAAAGCTGCGTGGGTGGAGGTGGATAGTGGCGCTGCAAAAGCACTCACGAGTTCTGGCAAAAGTCTTTTGCCATCCGGAATTTCTGCCGTACACGGAACATTTAAGCGCGGGGATGTGGTTTTGGTGAAAACCAACGAAGGGGCAGAAATTGCCTACGGGCAGGTAAATTATGGGTCAGTTGAGCTGGACAAAATCAAAAAACATCGTAGCGATGAGATAGAACAGCTTCTGGGATTCAGTTTTGAGGAGGAGGTGATCCATCGAGATCGCATGGCACTCACCGCTTAAAGGAGGCGTTTGAAATCGAACTGTTGAGTTACAGGTTAATTTATGGTAAAATAATATGAATTTTTGAAAGGGTAAAAAATAAAAAATATGGAAAATCAAAATCAAAAAAAACGCTGGTTTCGTGGTCGCCAACAAATTGATGTGAAAGACCCCAAGGTGCGTCATGCTTTTGATAATGAAATTTTTGCCTGGAAGGCGCCAGAGTATCTGCATCATGAAAAATCGCTGGTATGGTTTGGCGTCGCCTTCCTGCTGGTTTTGGGCTTGGTCATCTACGGTTTGGAGACCGACGGCTGGACGTTTTCTTTGGCCGTCATAGTTTTTGCTGGGACCTACTACCTGGTTTACCGGCATCCTCCTTCCGTGGTGGATATTAAAATTTCCAAAATGGGCGTCAAAATCGGGCATCATCTTTTTCCTTACACCAACCTCAAGGGCTTTTGGACAGCGTATGATCCGCCGCATGTGAAGAAGCTTTATTTGCGCATGGCTGGGCGCTTTGAACCGGATATTTTTGTGTCGTTGGAAGACGCTGACCCCAGTGAAGTTCGACGCCTTTTGAGAGAACACATCACTGAACTTTCGGGCAAGCACGAGCCTTTTTCGGACACGCTTGTGCGGCTTTTTCGATTGTGAGTTTATAAATTTCTATGGATGGACCAGAAGCAAAATCAGCTCCAGTGGTGGAAGGCGAAGCCGCCGCAATGGTGAGACAGCTTGAAGAAGCGGACCGCCAGCGTGCCATTGAAGAGTTGCATCAGGAATATGTTTCCCATGACGATATTGAGTTTATTTTGGGATGTAGCGAGCCGGGAGGTGTGGTGAAGGCCGCATGTGAGCGGTATGAGGCCAACGAAGGCTGGTCAAATCAAAAAGAGCAGGTGAAGCTTTTGTGGAGAGAGTATAAGCAGAGAATTTTTGATGCGGTGTTGAACAAAGCCGAGCGTCACAGAGGGATAGTTGAAAACACGCAGGCAGAATTAGATTTATTTATAGCGGGACTTGATGTGTCACTTAAAGATGCGAATGCCATGACTCAGTATATGGCTCAGGGCATAAAGCTCCAAAATACTCCCTATGAAAAAAATGCCGCAACAGGCCAGGACGTTATGGAAACCAGCGAGCTGGTGAAGATGCGGCAGTTTTTGGAAACCTTGCGTGATGTGGATACGGATGAGCTGGTGGAGATGGTGGATGAGGATCGGACTCAATTGGATATGCTCGTGGAGATGCAGAACCGCATGAAGGCACCGGGCCGGACGGCACCGGATAGGTTGCTGGACCCCAATGGAAATAGAGAAAAATATAAAGGCGACATCAAAATTCTTGTGGATTTTATTCGGGGTAAAACCCCTGAAGATAAAATGGCAAAATCTCGCTTCAGAATTCAGTCTGAACATTTAATGTGGCAAGAAATTATCCGTAATGCGCCGTTTAATGTCCGCGCGGATATCATTGGCGAACATTTAGACCAAGCCGGTCTAGAAGAGACCAAAAAGTTTTTGGAAGAATGCATTTGTACGGATGCTTTGAGCCGTTGGAACTTGTTGAATTTGTATGATGACCACTCTGGGCGATTTGAAGATTTTGGAAATCGTGATGAGTTTGATGCGTTTTTAAGAGCATGCGTGGCGAAGAAAATGGAACTGGAACGCCGTGTGGCGGAACAAATTGAGCAAATTGAGGATCCTTCTCAAGTTAATGCGGTGACGTATTTTTTTACGTTCGATAAGATGATTGGTGAGACGCTGTTTCGTATTGGCGCACTGGCCGGTATTGCGAATATTGCCCTCAATATTGCTGATGGCGTGGTGCACCGAGATATGCACAGCGAGTCTTGGATGACGGGAGCCCTAAAGGGTGCTGGGCGAGCGGCCAAAGATTCTTACGTTATTGGTTCCATAGCGGTGGCATTGCTTGGATCGAACTTAGTGTACCCGTGGTGGAAGCGTTGGGCTTATGCGCCGTCAGGTGAAGAAGGTGATAAGTTGGCGCAGTTCCAAGCCGGTAAGTTTTTGAAGGAGCAGGCCACGAATCATCATGAGGTGATGGATTACTTTGCTGATAATTATGAGCGCTATATAAAAATTGCGCGTTTGAATGAGCGAAATGAAAACCCTAATCAAAAACCCAATGAAAAGCGTGGAGGATTTGATTTGTGGAAGGAAGATATAAAGCTTACGCCACAGCAGGCCGGCGAGCTGGGATATGCCAGTGTGGAAATGGCTCAGGGCGCCATCATCAACATGTTTGGTGCCTGTGCGAGAATTTTTAAATTGCAAAGCGGCAAGGGGATTGAGGATGCCAACGACTTCCGCTATTTCTTAACGGAAAACGGACTTTATGTGCAAAATGACGAAATTGATTTAACGCCTACGCCATGAAATTCCTTATCAACTTTTATTTTAGGCACCGGAAACTTTGCGTCTTTACGGGGTTAGTACTCGCGGCCGCGGCCGTGTTTGCCTTTCCGTATGCGGTTCATGCAGCAGCCGATGCCGCGGCCGCGGCCCCCGGCGGCGGTCAGCCCGCCGAACCCCTTTCTGACATCTACAAAGACGTTAACGATATTTTTAATTTGGTGATCCGCATCAGTGCCGCATGGCTCTGGCCGGTGATCCTCATGATTGGCAGTTTGCTGGATAACGATCTCATTTTTGGCGGCGCCATGGGCGAGCGCTTGCTGGCCATCTGGGTGCAGGTTCGCAACTTGGTAAACGTTATGTTTGTGCTCGTCCTCTTGGCCATTGCCGTTTACAACGTGCTTGGCTTAGGTGAAGAAGGCGGTGGTCTTCCACTGGCTCTTAAAACGGCCATCCCCAAATTTGTCCTCGCGCTTATTGCCGTAAACTTTTCATTTGTGGCGGCCAGAGTCGTTTTGGATTTTACCAATGTCATAACCGGCGCCGTCTTTGCTTTGCCATCCACCGTGTTGGTAGAAAACGGCAAGGAGGTCAAAATCGCCGATAAAGTAGACGAGATCATTTGCGGAACGCCAAGCCAAGAAGTCCCTATGCGGGCTACATGGTGTAAGGATGGAAAAATAAACGAACGCGCGCAGGCCTTCTTTAGCCGCTTGGATCGCTCCAACATTACCATTGCTTACGCCATTCGTTTTGGCCGCGCGCCTCAGCTTAAGTTTATTCGTGATGGACTCAAGGGTCTTGGCCAGTTGGGCTTCAACATTATTTTTAATGCGGTACTCTACGTCGTCTATGCCGTTTCTTTCATCGTCCTCTTTTTGGTTCTCCTCCTGCGCATTGTTATGCTGTGGGTTGGCGTGGTGCTCTCGCCTATTATTGCGCTGGGAATAGTTTTGCCCCAACTGGGAAAGCTGGCCGGCGAAGGTGGCGGTCTGCAAGAAAAATTTATTGCGAACGCCATTGCTCCCATAAAAATTGGCCTCGTTCTCTCGATCGGTTACATCATGCTTGATGGATTTGAGGCTGATAAAAGTATTCACGGATCACAGCTTTCTTCTAACGCGCTGGATGCTATTGATCCCAACTCTTTGCCTACGGATATTACCGATTTACAGCAACTTATGATCGCCATTGCCGTAGTGGTGATTGTCTGGATGGGTGTCTTTGAGGGCACCAAGGGAACAGCGGCGGAAGGTATTACCGGCTGGATCAAAGGCCACATGGAAGGCTTCGGCAAGTGGGCCGCCAAGCTTCCAACGTATGCGCAAGTGTTGCCTGTTGGCCCTGGTATGGGTGGACGCGGTATTGCACAGGCTTTGGATACCATTGGCTTTTATAAAGATAAAATAGATACAACCTATGGCAGATCAAATCTTAGGGGAGGCGACACCGATGCCCGTCTCACTGCATGGGAGAAGGCGGCAGAGAGTAAGGATAAAACGAAGTTTGCAGGAGCATTTGCTTACGATCCTGGGGTTCTTGGACAACAGCGAGCGCTTGATGCTTTACGGAAAATTGCAGAGCATAATAAGGATGGCAATCTTATTGATCAGTTAAAGGGTGCCGAGAATGAAAATGCCCTACAACGCCTTGAACGTATCTGGAATTCTAACGGTCCCGTGGCTACTGCCATTAAGGCCGCTGCCAAAAAAGGTGATTTGGAAACAAGGATTCGCACCGGAGCTCCAGGGGCTCAAGCTGATAGTAAAGAGGCACCACCACAGGCTCCAGCCGCCATTAAAGACAAAGCTGGCGTAATGTCGGCGCTTACTTCTGACCGAAAAGCTGAAGATCTTGCTAAAGAGCCTGTTTTTGCAGGCTGGAATAATTCAAGCATTGATCAGTTAAAGGGCATACGCCAGGAACTCCGAGAAGCCGTGATCGTCATGGATACAACTGGAAACAAAGTTGATATGGCGCAGACACTGTCCAAAATGACCGCTGCCAAGCAACTTGCTGACGCGCTTACAGCTAATAAAAATGTAGCAACCGCTACGCCCGCCGTAATGAAAGCTATTACGGACGCTCAAGCGCAAAATATTCCAACGGCTGCTATTAAGCAGGCCATTAAAGGAATCGTTACCGATGTGGGAGTCCAGGAAGCTTTCCTTGATGCCATTCCGGGAGCTGGTGACGGAACCAAAACACCGTAATAATTTCTATGATGTCTCCTCCATTCCATTTTTGGAAAAAACCTTCCTCCGTTATCTTTTTGGTCGGGCCACATGTGCCTGGGCAACCGCGTATTCCCGGCCAGCCTGCCGCGGAAGAAGAGGAAGAAGAAGCAGAACGTGAACGCGAGCGGCAAGAGCGCATGGAGGGCACGCAAAAAAAGCAGAATCAGCTTTCGCAAGTTGAGCGTGCTCGTGTCTCGCCGGAAACCAAACAGCTCATGCGCGAGTGTTTGGCGTCGGACAGTTATGAGCGCCAGAATCTTGTGGAGCGGTTTTTGCGATATGAAGTTCCAGATGAGCGTACTTTTTTGGAAGAACTTGGCAAAGCTGAGAAAGTAGAAACATCATGGAAGGCCATCTTCCAAAACCAGCGCGAAGTCCGCAAAAAAATCCAAGCCCTGCAATATAAAGCAGAAAGTTATGTGGAACTCATCCCTTATAAAAAGCGCATGTTTGAGACGTTACTTAAGGATGTGCACGGAATCAATAAGCAGGATTTTGATAATGACCGCGGGCTCGCGGAAGCCCTTCACAAACTCACCAAGGCCGAGGGAAATAAAAAAGCCGTTTTAACGCCGGCGGAGGTGCGCAAAATTTACGAAGTGGATCCGCTTTCATCCAGTTTGGGCACGGTGCTCAGCAATTATCAGTCCCGCATTGAGGCTTCGCCTGGCGGCAAAGCCGTCTTCCGCCGCATTGTGGCACTTAAAAAAGAAGAAGCTCGTATTGAGCGGCAGTTTAAAGTTCTATACAGCAATTTGGACGCCATCATCCAAAAAAATGTGAACAAGGTGCGTCGCAAAGCGGATCAAGAAAAATTGCTCAAGAGCGCCAGCAAGAGCGTGGGTATTACGCTTAAGCCGGGCACGGAACTGGAGTTTGATGACCCTGGAATTTTGTCGCTTGGCGCTGGTCGCAAAAAAGTGAGCATTGCCAGTATTACCTTTAAAGAAGCCGCAGTGCGTGATCGCAATGGTAAGGTTATTGACCATGTCCCTGGTATTCCGTTTATCAAGCTCAGCAATAAGGCTGAGATGCCCATTGGAAGATTTAAAAAATGGGTGGATGCCGCAGATGCCGTGGAAGTCGTCCACAGCCTGGATGATGTTGGAAATAAGACTGGCCTGGCGGCTTATGGAGTCCAGGTGCAAGAAGGTATGGAGCTTTCTTTCCCTCGCAAGACTCGCGATGCCCAGGGAAAGTTAGTTTCAACGACACCAAACTATGTGCGCATTACTCAAATCTCTTCCGCCGACAGGCGTATTCATTTTGATCAGCCTGTGCCTTTTGCCCCCGGTTTTGAGGCGGCTGATAGTTACGATACGCGCGACTCGCTTTCGTATGGTGAATTTGTAAAGTGGTGGCATCGCTATGATGTGGAACGTTCCGTGGGCCTGGAAGAATTGCGAATGCTTTTACTCCGGCATAACGAGATGGAGAATAAAGAGTTTGGGATTGAGGCGAAAGACAATCCTCCTATTTTGTTGGATAAGCCTGGTGAAAAACTCCGCTACCCGGATGACGACGGAGATAAGTTTAAAATTACCTCCATTGATACAGATGGCGTGGCTTTGGATAATGGGCTTAAATACACCTTCCCGCAGTTTTTTTACTTGGTCAAAAATAATCATGTTGAGAAAATTCCAGAGCATGAGATGACGCCGGAAGAGCAGTCTGCTGCTCATGGGCGCGGCATGGAGGTACAAGAAGATACTTTATTTAAAGAAGATGTGAATAAGGTCAAACTTGAGGCTGGTATCCAAAAACAGTTAAACGTCCAGATGGATGCGGCCAATAGGGCGTCTCCATCTTTTGGCGCACGCATGAAAGAGCTTTGGTGGACGACGCAGTTCCTCTCGTTCAAGGATCTTTGGAACATGGTGGTGGAAGTCACCGAGTTTGTGAAACGCAAACACGGACGCCGTTCTAAAGGCCGTTATGGTGAAGTTGGTGCCCGCATTCCGGGTGTGCTTGGTACCGAATTTGAGCGCGTCAAGCAGGCTGCTGAAAATGAAGAAGTTGGCAAGTATAAGGAAGCCATGGAGCACTGGAGTATTGAGAAGGTCAAACACACGCTTCATACCACCAATAGTAAGGATGAGGCCAAGGGTGCCATTCAGGTACTTGTCCACAAGGGGGAGATGCGTTGGGACGATCATCATTTTTGGAAGACGCTTAATCGTCTTACCTCACGCTATACCACCAAGGGCGCTGAACTTTATATCCCTAAACCAAGTTTAATGCCGCGCAGTAAGAGCGGTGAAGATCTTTCTATTTACGCTATGGATGCGCTTTGGGGAGAGGGCACGGGTTCCGAGTGGTTCCAAGAAAACACCAACAAGTACAACAGCGTCAAAAATAATTTTGAGTATAAGTTTAAACAGCTGGAGAATGATCCAAAAGGAACCGGCGGGCCTATTGGTGAGTGTACCGAGATGTTAAAACGGTGGCGTGCCGGCAAGTATGTGAATGGCCAGGAATACGAAGCCATGATTGATGGTGCTATTAAGTTTGGCAAAATGGGCGCGGAGGATAAGATGTTTTTCCTCATTGCCGGAATAACCACGCGCCAGGGCAGTGATCCGGAAGGGGAAACGCTTTTGCATATTGACCGCGCCGGTGAACTCAACTCCAAATACCTTAATCAGTTTCCACTTCTGGACTTCTTCACTCAAGAGCTGGTTATGGATTATTCCATCTATGATGTTAAGAAAAAACGATGGGGCAAAGAACGAAAGTTCAATCTCAGCGATTATGAAGGATGGGCCGAAGAATACTTCCCGGAGGATATGGAGGCGTGCGAAGCAGGATCTCAATTCAGCCGTTTTTTATGGGAAGTCATGATTATGAGCGATAAGGTAAGAACTCGTATCAGCAAGGGTATTCGAAGCGCAGAAAACATGGATCATGATGATGCCCATCTCTTTATTCCGCCGACGACGCCTACTGAAATTGACGGTATGACCACGGGTCCAAGCGGACAGAAAAAATACTTTACCAACGAAGGTTATGCCAACGCCTATCCTGGTTTTAATCAATACATCGTGAGTCTTTCTTATAAGGCGGAAGAAGAAAAGGATGAGGAGAAACGCAAACAGTTTATTATGACGCTTCAAAATACGGTGAGTGCATTTATTCGCTATGATGCCATTTTGGATAACCGCCTCCACAAAAAAGAAGGAGATCACCGCGCTCGTCTTGATACGCATCATTATAACCGGCATCCGGTGGTGGATAGCGTACCGATCCGGATTCATCAAAAACAACTGCGCAATTTGGTTTTAGAAATCGGTAAGGCCTATGGACGGGACGATTGGGCGGCTTGGTTATATGGGCAAAAAACGGGTTCTGTTTTTGATAAAACCGAAGCGCTAAAACAGGTGGAATATGAAAAGAAAATTGATGAACTCAAGGATATTATTCCAAAACTCATTGAAGAAGACGGGGGTAAGAAATTAATGGAAGTTGTTACGCGCGCCCGCGATCTTGCTAAGGATGAAGTTGACGGGGATCATTCTTTACGTGGAATACCCAAATCAAAACGGCCGCCGCCGGAAAAATTGGCGCAGCTTCGCGAGGGAGCGCGACGCCATGCCATTGAGTCTGCCGGAGGAGGTGGAGACGAGCACCATTAGAGCTGTCATTGCGAGCAAAGCGAAGCAATCTAGATTGCTTCGTCACTCACTACGTTCGTTCCTCGCAATGACATAAAAACTTTTAACCCTTTACAAACCTGCATCCATAGCTAGAATGCTTGCGGCTTTTTAACTGCATTTAACGTCATTATTATGCTCGGAAAAATTACACAAATCATTGGTCCGGTGGTGGATTGCCGTTTTGAATCGGGTCTGCCAAAAATTTATGACGCGCTTCAGGTAAAACATGGTGACGGGTCTGTGCTTACACTAGAGGTGCAGCAGCACTTGGGTGGAAATGTAGTGCGTGCAGTGGCCATGGGTGCCACGGAAGGTTTACAGCGCCACATGGAAGTCAAAAATACCGGTGAGGCTATCAGCGTACCAGTTGGCCGCGAGGCTTTGGGTCGCATGTTTAATGTGTTAGGTGAGCCTATTGATGGACTCCCAAAAAGTGCGGCTAAGAAACGCTACCCCATTCATCGTCCAGCGCCAAGCTTTGCCGACCAGTCCACGGTGACGGAAGTTTTTGAGACGGGTATTAAGGTTATTGATCTCATTTGTCCTTTTGTGAAGGGTGGAAAGATTGGTCTTTTTGGAGGAGCTGGCGTGGGTAAGACGGTTATTATTCAAGAACTCATTCGTAATATTGCCGCCGAGCACGGAGGCTTTTCTGTTTTTGCCGGAGTTGGAGAGCGAACTCGTGAAGGAAATGACCTCTATCATGAGATGAAGGATTCTGGAGTTTTAGATAAAACCTGCATGGTCTTTGGCCAGATGAACGAACCGCCTGGTGTGCGTCAGCGCGTGGGTCTTACCGGTGTTACCATTGCCGAATACTTCCGCGATGAAGAACAGCAAGACGTCCTCCTCTTCATAGATAACATTTTCCGCTTTACTCAGGCTGGTTCGGAGGTTTCCGCTTTGCTTGGCCGTATTCCTTCTGCGGTGGGTTACCAACCAAACTTGGCTACCGAAATGGGTGAGTTGCAAGAACGCATTACCTCCACCAAGCACGGATCCATTACTTCGGTACAGGCTGTTTACGTCCCTGCTGATGACCTTACGGATCCGGCTCCGGCTACCACGTTTAGCCATTTGGACTCCACGGTAGTGCTTTCTCGTTCCCTCGCTGAACTTGGTATTTATCCCGCCGTAGATCCGCTGGATTCCACCTCTACGATTTTGGATCCGCTGGTTGTTGGAGAAGAGCATTATGCGGTTACCCGCGGCGTGCAAAAAGTTCTTCAGCGTTATAAAGATTTGCAGGATATTATTGCGATTTTGGGTATTGAAGAATTGAATGAAGAAGACAAACTTTCGGTGAATCGCGCCCGCAAAATTCAAAAATTCCTCTCCCAGCCTTTCTTTGTGGCGGAGACGTTTACGGGAACACCGGGTAAGTATGTTTCCCGTGCCGACACGGTTCGCAGCTTTAAAGAAATTCTAGAAGGCAAGCATGACGATAAGCCAGAACAGGCCTTCTATATGAAAGGGGGAATTGATGAAGTGAAGTAACACGCATGAGCGCCGAGCGAATGCGCTTTATTTAATAAGAAGCTCATGGCACATATTCAATTTAAAATCGTCACTCCCGAGCGCATTGTGTTTGAAGACACGGTGGACGCCATTATTTTGCCGACGATTGAAGGTGAGATCACGGTTTTGCCTCATCATATTCCGCTCGTCTCTTTGCTCAAGGCGGGAGTTTTGCGGATTCAAAAAGGAAAAGAAGAGACGCCGCTGGCTGTTTCCAGCGGAGTTATTGAAGTAGATGGTGAGCGCGTGGTGGTGCTGGCCGATACAGCGGAGCGCGCCGACGATTTGGATGAAGCTAAAATTGAGAAGGCGAGAGAAGAGGCGCGCCAACTTATGGAATCCAAGCGACGAGGTGACCGCGAAGGCTTTGCCGAAGCGTCCGCACTTTTGGAGCGCGAACTGGCAAGACTCAAAGTGGTCAAACGATATCGTCATGGCCGCGCTGGACCAAAGCCAACTTAATCCTTATGAAATCCTCTCTCTGGTCTGTTCTCAGCCTTGCCTGGGAACTTGGTTACATGATTGCCCTCCCGATCGTTATCCTGGGAATCGGCGGAGCCTGGCTCGATAAAAAAATCGGAACCTCACCCGCATTTCTCCTCATTGGAATCTTTCTCTCTCTCATTGTCTCCGGCATCGGTGTCTATCGCAAAACGAAAGCGATAATCGAATAATTTTCTCTCCTCTCCCATGGCTTTCTCCGCTCCCACCCTCGCTTCCGAAACCGTTGCCCACATTGGCAGTTTTGCCATCCGTAACAGCATGATTATGGGCTGGGCGGCTATGGGCATTCTCATTCTTGTGGCTTTCCTGCTCAAGAAAAATGGCCTTAAGATGGTTCCTCGCGGGCTGCAGAATTTTGTGGAAGCCATCGTTGAACTGCTCTTTAATTTCTTTGATTCCATTACGCAAGACCGCAAGCAGACCAAGAAATTTTTCCCCATGGTGGCGACGATTTTTCTTTTTGTAATTCTTTCTAACTGGATGGGAATTTTGCCCGGCGTGGGTTCTATTGGATTTTATGAGAAGCATGAAAGTGCTGGAGAAGTGGCACAAATATCTCCAGAATTGGATGTTCGTAGCGATAGTGCAAATGAAGAGAGCGATTTGGTTTTTGTTCCTGTCTTGCGCTCCGCTTACGCCGACATCAACATGACGCTGGCACTGGCCATTATTTCGATCTTTGTGACACAGTATTTTGGCATTCGCATGCTTGGGTTTTTCCATTACGCTGGGAAGTTTTTTGTGAATCCATTCAAAGACTTTATCGGATCTTTTGTGGGTCTGCTGGAGCTCGTTTCGGAATTTGCCAAATTAGTTTCCTTCTCCTTCCGTCTCTTTGGCAATATTTTCGCCGGTGAAGTTTTGCTTGTCACCATCAGCTTTTTGGCGCCTTTCATTGCGCCGGTTCCTTTCTACGGTCTCGAAATTTTCGTGGGATTTGTGCAGGCACTTGTTTTTGCCCTCCTCACTCTCGTCTTCATGAAGATGGCGGTAACGTCACATTGATGTTTACGCTTGACCTTTGCTCGGACTGGCAAAGCCAGATCCTCGCTTTGGTCTCGCAGCCCGCCCGTGGCGGGCTCAAATATTATTTTCAGTCTTGATTTTCCTTTCAACCCACCATAAACTCTCCCCGATCAAAATTTATCTTTAATATCACTTAACTTTTCATTTATGGACAAAAATCTCGCTGTAGCCATTACCATCGCCATTGGCGCTATTGGCCCTGCTATCGCCATCGGTATGCTTGCCGGTAAGGCTATGGAAGCTATTGGCCGAAACCCAGAAGCTGCTGCCAAAATTCAGACAGCTATGATTTTAGCCATTGCCTTCGCAGAAGCTATCGCCATTTACGCTTTGGTTGTAGCCCTCATCATCAAGTTCGTTTGATCATTTGTCATTGCGAGGAGGCCTAAAGACCGACGAAGCAATCTAGATTGCTTCGCTAACGCTCGCAATGACATACTTATATGGAACTTATTACCAAGCTCGGCATTGACGGAAAAATCCTCCTTGCTCAGATCATCAACTTTGCCATCCTTCTCTTCATTCTGTGGAAGTTTGTCTACCGTCCGGTTTTAGACCTCCTGGAAAAAAGGTCTAAGAAAATAGAAAAGGGGATGCATGACGCTGAGGAGGCCGAAAAACGCCTCATGCAGGCCGATAAAATGAAGGACGAAAAAATCGGCCAAGCGGAACGTGAAGTTGGCAAACTCATTGAAGGTGCTCGCAAAGACGCTGAGACTATGAAGAAAGAACTGTTGACTCAGGCTCAGGCTCAGTCTGAGGATTTGTTAAAGCGTGCGCGTCTGCAAATGAATGAAGAAAAAGATAGGATGATGTCCGATGTTAAGAAGGAAGTGACGAGCATTGTGGTGCAGGCCACGGGTCGCCTGTTGCAACGTGAATTTTCACAGACTGATCAGAAACGGCTTCTTGACGCCATTTCTAAGGAAATTCAAATCCTTTAATGTCATTGCGAGCGAAGCGAAGCAATCTACTTATGAAGATCACTCCACGAAAATACGCCAAGGCTCTTGCTATCATGCTGGATAGCGCCGAAAAAACAATCATCAGTAATTTTCTCTCGGTTTTGCGTCAGCGCCACCAAATGAAACTTCTGCCCAAAATTATGGAGGCATTTGAAGAGGAGTGGATGAAACACCGCGGTATTACTCAGGTTGATGTTACGTATCCGGAAAATTTTGAATCTTCGATGCAGGATTTAGATGCGCGTTTGCGTGAAAAACTTGGCGATAAAATTTCGGTTCAGGCAGTGCCATCGGATGGCATGATCGGCGGCTTTAAAGTCAGAATTGATGACACTCTTATTGACGCGAGCGTTGAGGGCATGCTCAAAATGCTGGAAGCCCGACTTAAAAAATAACCTCCTTATCTAACTTCATTATTATGACGCAAACGAAAGACAACATTCTTGAAATCATTAAGTCTGAAATTGAGAAATTTCAGTCCGTGGTAACAGTAGAAAAAGTCGGCACCGTTATTGAAGTCGGTGATGGAATCGCGCGTATGACAGGTCTTTCCGATGCCGCCGCCGCAGAGATGTTGGATTTTGGGAACGACCTTTTTGGTGTGGCGCTCAATTTGGAAGAAGACACGATCGGTGCCATTTTGTTGGGTCATTCCACTTCGGTTAAGGAAGGCGATACCGTAAAAGCTACGGGCCGCATTCTTTCTGTTCCCGTGGGTGAACAGCTCATTGGCCGCGTGGTGAGTCCGCTTGGTAAGGCCGTGGATGGCAAGCCAGATATTAAATCTGATACGTACTATCCTATAGAGAAAATTGCTCCGGGTGTCATTGCGCGTAAGTCGGTAGGTCGCCCTTTGCAGACTGGTATTAAGGCTATTGATGGGATGATTCCGATTGGGCGTGGCCAGCGCGAGCTCATTATTGGCGATCGCCAAACTGGCAAAACGGCCATTTGTATTGATACGATCATCAATCAAAAAGACCAAAATGTGATTTGTATTTATGTGGCTATTGGCCAAAAAGAATCCAAGATTGCCAGAATGGTGGCAGAGTTAGAAAAGCACGGCGCTATGGCTTACACCATTGTGGTGGCAGCTGGAGCCAGTGCTCCGGCGTCACTCAACTTCTTGGCTCCTTATGCGGGTTGCGCCATGGGTGAGTACTTTTTAGATAAAGGTAAGGATGTGCTGGTGATTTATGACGACTTGAGCAAACATGCTTGGGCTTATCGCGAAATTTCATTGCTCTTGCGACGTCCGCCAGGCCGTGAAGCTTACCCGGGTGATATTTTCTACCTTCACTCTCGTTTATTGGAACGCGCTTGCTGCCTCTCGCAGGATTTTGGCGGAGGAAGTTTGACGGCGCTGCCTATCATTGAAACGCAAGCTGGTGATAATGCCGCGTATATTCCTACCAACGTTATTTCTATTACCGACGGCCAGATTTATTTGGAGCCGGATCTTTTTTATAAAGGTATTCGTCCCGCTATTAACGTCGGTCTTTCCGTTTCCCGCGTAGGTTCCGCCGCTCAAACCAAGGCCATGAAAAAAGTAGCTGGACGCCTGCGTTTGGATCTTGCTCAGTATCGTGAATTGGCCGCTTTTGCGCAGTTTGGTTCTGATTTGGACCCTGCTACCAAGAAGCAGTTGGATCGCGGTCGTACGCTCACCGAATTACTTAAGCAGGGTCAGTACGCTCCGCTCTCCATGGAAAAAGAAGTCGCACTTCTTTACGCCGGTGTAAACGGGCATTTGGATCATCTCTCCATAGAGCAATTGGCAGACTTCCCAAAGAAATTTTTGAATTACTTAGAGAATGTGGATCGTCATTTGCTTAAAGAGATCAAAGAAAAGAAGGAGATCACGCCGGAAGTTGATGAACAGCTCAAAACGGCGGTTAGCAAATTTAAAAAAGAGTTTGGGTTTTAAGGGGTGTCATTGCGAGTCGTTGCATGGCAACGGCGAAGCAATCTAGCTAAGAGAATTACCTTGAAAAATTATTCCGTTTACATCATGGCGAGTAAAAATAATTATGCGCTTTACGCCGGTGTTACCAATGATTTAGAGCGTCGTGCAGAGGAACATCGGCTCAAGATACATCCTGGATTTTCAAAAAAATATAGTTGCACGAAATTAGTTTATTATGAATCTTTCTCCGATATAAACGAGGCGATTGATAGGGAGAAGCAGATTAAAGGAGGCTCAAGAAAGAAGAAATTGGATCTCATTCATAGCATGAATAAAGATTGGAGAGATTTATCTGAATCACCTAACTAGATTGCTTCGCCCGCGAAGCGGGCTCGCAATGACATATCCCTATGGCAAAAGGCACTCGTGAAATTCGACGCAAAATAAAGTCCATCAAGAATACTCGCCAAATTACTAAGGCGATGGAACTGGTGGCGGCTTCTAAAATGCGCCGTGCGGTGGGGAGTACCGTGGCTTTGCGTCCGTATGCGCGTTTGGCACGGGCTTTGCTGGCCAATTTAGGTGATAAGCAGCCATCATCCAGCAGCGCGTCAGAAAACTCACTCACTCATTCGTTACTCAACAAGCGTGAAGTCAAAAAGGCGTTGGTGATTGTGATGTCTTCGGATCGCGGGCTTTGCGGAGGCCTCAATACTCAGCTTTTGCGAAGCGTGATGGAATATCTCAAGGCCGAAAAAAAGAAGCAGCAAGTTCCGGAAGTTTCTTTTGTGGCCATTGGAAAAAAGGCGCAGGATTTTTTGCGACGCACCGGGCAAAAAGTGGTGGCGGCGTATCCTGCCATGAGCAATCATCCAACCTTGCGCGATACCTTCCCCATCAGCCGCATGATTATGGAGGATTACGCCAATGGCCAGTATGACAAGGTGATGTTGATTTATACAGATTTTATTTCGGCTATCGTCCAAAAGCCAACGGTGCGCCGCTTGCTTCCGCTTTCACGCCAAGCATTAGAAGAAATGGTGGAGGGGATTGAGACTAAGTCTCATCGTGCCGATGCCAGCGACGATCGCGCTCAGTTTACGGAATTTCTTTTTGAACCTTCTCCACAAAAGGTTTTAGAAGTCCTCCTGCCTCGTCTTACCGAGATGCAGGTTTACCAAGCGGTGTTAGAGGCTGCGGCTTCAGAGCACTCAGCTCGCATGTTCGCTATGCGCAACGCTACCGATAACGCTGAGGAGTTCTTGGGCGACCTCACTATGGCGTACAACCAAGTCAGACAAGCCAGTATTACCGCCGAGCTGGCCGAAATCTCTGCCGGCCGTGCTGCGCTTGGATGATCATAATGTCATTGCGATCGTAGGAGGTGCAGGAACTCCTTCACTTTCATCACTTCCTGTTTTTTGGTGGCATAGTCGCGCACGGCAAGGCTTTGTGCCTCCTGTTCTTTTTCTCCCACCACCACCATGTACGGAATCTTCATGAGTTCGGCGTTGCGGATTTTTTTGCCGAGGCCTTCTGAAGTGTCATCCACCTCCACACGGTATTTCTCATTTAATAATATCTCTTCAATTGTATGCGCGTACTCTAGGTACTGATCCGAAATCGGCAGCAGGCGGATTTGCACCGGTGCCAGCCAGAGCGGAAAAGCTCCGGCGTAGTGTTCAATCACTATGGATAAAAAACGCTCAATAGCACCCATTACAGCTGCATGAATCATTACGATTTGTTCATGTTCGCCCTTTTCATTGATGCAGTATAAATTAAACCTCTCCGGCATGTTCATGTCGAGCTGTATCGTAGCAACTTGCCATTCGCGTCCGAGCGAGTCCATTGCCATAAAGTCTAGCTTTGGACCATAGAAGGCTGCCTCACCAACACCTTCAAAGAAATCACTCTTTTTTTCATTTATAATTTCACGCAACATGTTTTCGGCAAACTCCCAACGCTTTGGGTCGCCTAGATATTTTTCCGGATGCGCAGGATCATGTAATGAAAGCCTAGCACGTAAGTTGAAACCAAATGCGCCGTAAAATTCGTGTATTATCTCCCATATTTTTATGGATTCAACTTTTATTTGAGATGAGCGACAGAATACATGAGCATCATCCTGGGTAATGCTTCTTACTCGTGCAAGTCCTGCAAGTTCGCCGCTCTGCTCATCACGGTAGACCATTGTAGTATTTGTGTACCGCTGAGGTAGATCGCGATAGCTCCATTGTTTTCTGGCGTATATTTGAGTGTGATGAGGACAGTTCATCGGTTTCATCACAAATTGGTGTTTCTCCCGAGTAGTAATGCAGAATAGATCATCTTTAAATTTTTCCCAGTGCCCACTCTTTTCATACAATTCTTTTCTTGTGATGTGCGGGATTTCAACTTTTTGGTATCCGTGTTCCCGACGGAGCTTCCATACAAACTCGTCAAGAATATTTCTCAAAATCGTACCCTTGGGCGTCCATAGAGGTAACCCTCCCCCTACGAGATCTGAAAAGATAAAAAGATCCAGTTTTGGCCCCAGAATTTTGTGATCGCGTTTTTTGGCTTCTTCTACTTGTTTTAGGTGCGCATCCAACTCTTCCCTTGTCTCAAAAGCGGTTCCATAAATGCGCTGGAGCATAGGATTTTTTTCATCGCCGCGCCAGTATGCACCCGCTGTATGCAAAAGCTTAAACGCCTTGATCTCTCCCATATTTTCCACATGATTTCCCTCACACAAATCCACAAATTTTGGCGCACCGTTTTTATCAATATTTTCATAAAAACTCACGGTCTCAGATCCTTCTTTCTTCCAGCCTTCCACCAAGTCCACTTTGTAAGGTTGATTGGCCTTCTTTAAAAATTCGATGGCCTTATCAATAGGCTCTTCGCGCCGTATAAACGTCTGCTTCTCTTTCACAATTGCACGCATTTTTTCTTCCAGCAGTTTTAAATCCTCCGGAATCAGCGTTCGTGGCAGCTCAAAATCATAATAAAAACCGTTTTCAATCGGCGGCCCAATGCCCAGCTTGGCCTCGGGGAACATCTGCAAAACTGCTTGCGCCAAGGCGTGCGAGCACGAGTGACGGATGCGGTAGAGCGGAGTGGATTTATCGAGGGTGGACATAAAACGTTTGGAATATTAACAAAATCAGACGCCGTTATCTATACCGTTTCTTCTTCATTCGTATTCTAGGTCTTCTGGTTGTCGCGGCATTTTACCAATATTCTCTTCCAGCCAGCGAAGCTGTCTTCGATATTCTGCCAGCGTTGCACGGAGCCGGTAATTATCCGCATAGCGGCGAGGATCATTCATCTCATCCTCTGGGAATCTTTCAAGAAAAAAGGCTAATCGATCTCGCACGTCATATCGTTTTTCGAGTAGCACGCGGCGGGAAGCATTACTACGGAGATCCAGGGCTCTTAGCATGTGACGGTGGACTTTATGCTCACCATGCCGATGGCGTTCTTCCGGCGCAGAAGGTCGTAGTGGAAATTTCGGCCTATTGGGATTAAAACTCATGTCCATAAAATTGAATGTTAGAAATTAAAAATGATGGCGTTGGCATCACGTTGGCGGAAAGAAGTCCGGATAGTTGTACGCGACAAAGCGTTTTTTCCAGCGTTGAATGGTGTCGGGGCTCACTCCTACTCTCTTTGCTACTCGCCTGATACTTACCCCTTTGGCGAGTAGAGCGAGTGCTGTATTGACTTTTTCTTCGGTGTATTTGAACCGAAAAAAAGGATCTCTACGACGGGAAACCCATGTTATCCCGCACGCCTTGCATCGAAAGCGCCGCAACTTTTTGCTGTGAGAAAGAACATTCCACGCATGTTCTTTTTGGAATTGCGGACATACATGATTGGGGCAGTGCTGATTTCGAATGGAAAGCGATGAATTCATAAAATGAATACAAAAAAATCCCGCGGAGGGTTTCCGCGGGATTGATGTGAATGGAAAATTTTACAACAACATCAACTCCGCGCAGTTCGCGTGGTCGTGGTTGTCGCAAAAAATAGTATGTGTCTCATCGTCGGCAACCATACACGGATTGGGTACTATTAAGCAAATGAAACATGAGGGAGGAGTTTTTGAAGTAAGGAAGC
>JBBTWV010000033.1:0-6362 GCA_038062615.1 Patescibacteria group bacterium
TCCCCAACGACGAGATGAAAGGCCGCATCATCGGCAAGGAAGGTCGCAACATCAAAGCGATCGAGCTCCAGACCGGAACCGAGATCATCGTGGACGACACACCCAACATGATCACGATCTCCGGCTTCTCCCCCATCCGCCGCCAAGTGGCCAAGCGGGCGCTGGACGAGCTCATCAAAGATGGCCGCATCCACCCAGCCCGCATCGAAGAATCCATCTTGAACGCCAAGAAGACGATCGCGAAGGACCTGCGCAAGGCCGGCGAGGACGCGCTCTACCAGCTGGGCATTCCCGTCTCCAGTATCGACCCAAAGCTCGCGTCGATTCTCGGCCGCATGAAGTACCGCACCAGCTACGGCCAAAACGCCCTCATGCACTCCATTGAGGTGGGAACCATCGCCGGCATGATCGCCGAGGAGCTTGGCGCCGACGTGTTCGTTTGTAAGAAGGGCGGGCTGTTCCACGATATCGGCAAGGCCGTTGATCACGAGGTGCAGGGGTCGCACCCGGAGATCGGCTACAACATCCTGCGGAAATTCAACGCCGGCGAGGAGGTTGCCGCGATCGCGAAGACCCACCATGACGATAGCCCCGAGCTGCTCGAGGCGCTCATCGTCAAGGTCGCCGACGCCATCTCGGGGGCGCGGCCAGGGGCCCGTAAGGATACCTATGAGAAGTACGTCCAGCGGCTCGAAGAACTCGAGCAGCTGGCTTCCAGCTTCCCCGGCGTCGAGAAGAGTTACGCCATTCAAGCCGGACGCGAGGTCCGGGTATTCGTCGTGCCCCAAGAGGTCGATGATCTGCAGGCCTACAAGCTGGCCCAGGAAATGGCGCGGCGGATCGAACAGGAGCTCAAGTACCCCGGGGAGATTCGGGTGTGTGTCATTCGCGAAACCCGGGTGGTGGAGTACGCCCGGTAGTACAACTTGGCAATTATGACCCAAGGGTATGCTCGACCAATACATTGACTTGGGGCTTCCCCATCCTCGCCCGCCCTACCAGGAATGGGGCGATAAAAACGGTGGAAATTTTAGGTCTCCAGGGATCACCGGACTGGCAGAGAGCATCCGTACCAAACATGCCGCCACGTTGTACTACCGGGTACGCCCGATAATTACCTTTGACCATTAACCATTGACCGTTTACCACTGGGTCACGGGTTACCGGTCAATGATTAATTGTTTGGCACCATGATTACCATCCTTTTTTTCGGCGACGTCGTTGGACGAGCTGGCCGCCGCGCGGTCGCCGAAGCGCTCCCGGTACTCAAGCGGAAAACTCATGCTGACGTGGTCATCGTCAACGGTGAGAATTCCACTCACGGTAACGGGATTACGGCGAAGACGTACACGGAGCTGCGAGCAGCGGGGGCTGACCTGATTACCCTCGGGGATCATGCCTTTGACCGTGAGGAAGCGAAGACCCTGCTGGTGGCTGAGGCAGCCCACCTGATCCGGCCGGCGAACTACCCACCCGGTACTCCAGGTGTTGGCGCCCAACTTATCCCACTGGGTACGCGGCGGCTGCGCGTCGGTAACCTGCTGGGCCGCGTGTTCATGAAGATAGACACCGATTGCCCGTTCCGCACCTTCGACGCGGTGCTCAAACAGTACGCCGGGCAACGGCTGGCCGGGGTGGTTGTTGATTTTCACGCCGAAGCTACTTCCGAGAAGCAAGCGTTTGGCTGGTACGCGGACGGGCGAGCGGCCGCGGTGCTGGGGACCCACACCCACGTGCCGACGGCGGATGCCCGAATCCTCCCCCGCGGCACCGCCGTGGTTGCCGACGTAGGCATGGTCGGCCCACGCGACTCGGTTATTGGGGTGAGCGCGGCTGCGTCGCTGAAAGGGTTCCTCCAACAGACGCCGGTGCTACTGGAGCCGGCGGACGGTCCGTGTGTGGTCGGCGCCGTGGCCGTGACCATTGATCCCGAAAGCGGCCGGGCGCACGCCGTCACTCGGGTGGATATCGAGGTGGCAGCCTCGTAGTCCGGGCGGGCGGAACAGCCCAGGTTCCGCCAGATATGATTCGCAGGAATTCTTGCTAGCTTGCGCGAAGTTGCGCCAGCGGCTATACTAACGGTAAGGATTTTTGGACGATTTAATTTACTGCTTCGCCCGACCCACGAGTGGAGGGCGAGAAGGGAGGTGACGCATGAACAAAGCGGAACTCATCGATGTGATCGCGCAGAAGGTGGGGATTTCCAAGCGTCAAGCGGAAGACACCATCGACTGCATCACCCGGACGGTGACCGAAACCATCAAGGGCGGCGGTGAAGTAACCATAACCGGATTTGGCGCGTTTTCTGCCAAGCAGCGGGCCGGACGCACCGGCGTCAACCCGAGAAACCCCACCGAAAAGATCCAGATTCCCGCCGTTACCGTCCCGAAGTTCAAGGCCGGCAAGGCGCTCAAGGATGCGTTGAAGGGAAAGGTGTAAGCGCCAATATCTCGTGTGCCAAACTCCCCCCGTGCGGGGGGAGTTTTGGATTTTCCCCGTATCCCCCCGTTCGATTCCTCTTTGTTCGCGGAAACAGCAAAAGAAAAACACCCAGCATTCACTGGATGTTTTTCCTTGCTGTAATTATACACTTTGCGCGAACCTACTTTGAACGGAACTGACCGCCCCCGCTTCCCGCCTGTGCCGAGGCTTCGGCGGGCAGGCGCTCCGGCGGAACGCTCGGGCGCGGCGGAATTCCCTCCACACCCCCCTTCCGCCGTGTTCTTGCGGGGACGGACGGAATTTTTGGCGGCGACATTATTTTATTTCTAACAGTTCGCAAAGAACAGTATCCAGATATCTTTTGATCTGTATAGCTTCAGCTTGTCCGCCACCTTGAACATGGGTTGATAATGAACCTCGGTTATATGTTGCCCTAACTAATTTTGCTATCCCCTCATCAACTATCGAAGCGGCTTCTTCGGGTGCCTCGATAGCTGTTGCAGATTTGTTCCTGTTTTTAAGTATAAACCTAACTTTTTGTCGCATTGTAGGATTTTTTGTACCTTCTTCTAATTTAAAACCCTGAACATTTTTTACTTCATCGTCAGGTGCCAAATAATCTAATACTTCTCGTAAAACCTCCCTCAACTCGGCAACAGTTCCACGATATGATGATCGAGAAATCTGCAAATCTCCAAGAGCTTGTCTATAAGAAACTGCTGCGGTAGGTACTGTTTTTTCTAACATTTCAATTATACTCTTGTTTTCTATCACAGATTGATTCACCAACTCGCCCCGAGTTTTGGAGCGAATCAGTATATCACTTGCGGTATGTTCCCGCGTCGTTTCCATCTCCATTAAAATTCCCCGAATTTCTCCCAAAGTATTTTTATATATTTTCTTGGATGTATGAGCGTTTGCCATTCGCATTAGATCTTGCATAAGCAAATCCAACCCGCTTGTATCAATTTTATAAACCGCAAGCTCTGGCCGTAACACGCGAAAATATTCCTTAATAAAATCTTTTATTCGCTCGCGAATGACAACAGAACTGATTTGTACAGCCTTTGCGCTTTTTATTTCAGAAAGTAAATTGGCTACTTTCTTAAAAGCAGAAGGGAGCGAGTCGTCTGGTGCGTGAATGGTCACAACCGAGTTGCCCACTATTTTATTACTTCTTCTTGCTCGCTTTCTTTGAGCTAGATTTTTTTGTAGCTTTTTTCTTGCCATAAGAAGAAGTGGTGGAATTTTCGGGTAATCCGTGAGCTATGAGATTGTAGCCAACCGGATTGAGTTTGTATGTGCCACGCCCCATTGCTTCCAAATACCCTGCCTTTTTTGCGTTATTTAAGACATCAGCAGCTCCATTTTTCCCTGCTGGAAGTTTGTAGGGAGCTTGCTTGAAATATTTTTCAATATCGCCAGTATCAATCGCTTCTTTTCTGTCAGCAATCGAAACCACTTCTTGCAAATAATAAGCAACTAATACCGCCATCTGGATTGCAGATTTTGGCTGTTTTTGCTCTTTTAACATTCGTATATCTACGAATGCAGGAGATGAAGGGGCAATAGGGCTAGTTTCGCTAACTTTGCTTTGTGACGCTGGAAATATGTTTTGTTGGGGCACAAGCTGGTTGCTCGTAATTCCTAGTCGTTCCAGTACGTACTTTATTACCCGCGCTCGAGCACCATCCTCTATCCCTTCAAGAGCTGCGATGATGTCGTTCATTGCTTTTAGTTCTTTGTCGTGTTCCATATCTTGTGTGGATAAGTTAATTTTGATTTTCTACTTTTGTTCTATTATAATTTATGTATAGGAAATAAGTCAAGTATCTAAAGTATATGCTTACAAAGCGTCAAAAACAAGTCCTTGATTTTGTAGAAAACTACTCACACAAAAAAGGGTACGCCCCTTCGTTTGAAGAAATTAGAAGACGGCTCAAACTATCTTCTGTTTCAACAATCCATTTTCACATTTCAAAACTTAAAGCAGGGGGTTATTTAGGAAAAATAGATAACAAGGCACGCGCAATTAGTATCCCCCAAAAAGAACTCTTGGTAAAAATTCCCTTATTGGGAACTATCGCCGCGGGCGAACCCATTGAGGCAATTCGTCAACATGAGTTTATTTCCATACCTAAAAATAAACTACCAAAGAGCGGACAAGTTTATGCCTTGCGAGTAGCCGGCAATAGTATGATTGACGAAAATATAAGAGACGGGGATGTTGTTTTGGTAAAACAACAAGAAGTCGCAGAAAATGGTCAGCGAGTAGTTGCTTTGATAGATAATTATGAAGCGACACTAAAAAAGTTTTACAAAGAGCGCACGCAAATACGACTACAACCAGCTAATTCGGCTTACGAACCGATAATCATTAGAAAAGATCGGGATATAAAAATTCAAGGTATCGTCATTGATGTCATTCAGAATGAAGAAGAATTACAAGCAGAAAAAATAGATACCTCGACTACCAAAAGGACAAAATCTTTGCCACTTAATAAAATAATTTTGGGTGATGCGGTGGCAGAACTTAAGAAACTGCCGGATGAAAGTTGTGATGTTGTTGTAATTGACCCTCCTTATAACATCGGCAAAGATTTTGGAAATAATATTGATAAAAGAGAATTGGGTGAATATATTGCTTGGTGTAAGGAGTGGATCAATGAAAGCATCCGCGTAATGAAGCCGACAGGAACACTATTTATTTATGGCTTCAGCGAAATCTTAGCTTACCTCTCTGTTGAAATTCCTATAAATAAGCGTTGGTTGATTTGGCATTACACAAACAAAAATGTTGCCTCTCTTAATTTTTGGCAAAGAAGCCACGAGGCGATTATATGCGCGTGGAAAGATAAGCCGATTTTTAATCGAGATGATGTAAGAGAGCCATACACGGAAGGATTTTTGAATGGAGCCGCTGGAAAGGCAAGAAAAGGAACTATTGGCAGATTTAGTAAAGGTGGCCTAGAAACTGTTTACAGAGCGCACGAAGGCGGTGCATTACCAAGAGATGTTATAAAAATTCCCGCTCTTGCTGGCGGAGCCGGAATGAATGAAAGATGGTTTTTGTGTAAAACTTGCGACTCCGTATGCGAACCGCGACAATTAAAGAATCACGATGGGCATGAAATAATGAAGCACCCGACACAAAAACCATTTGAATTATCTAAAAAATTGATAAAATCTGCTATGCCGAAAAAAGATGGCGTTGTATTGGTGCCTTTTGTTGGTACTGGCTCGGAATGTGCGGCGGCAAAAGAATTAGGTCAATCGTATATTGGCTTTGAGATCAATCCGGATTATGTAAGATTAGCAGAAAAGATGGTTAGTGATAAAAAACTTTTCGCTAAATTATTTTAGAGCTTCATCTATCTCTTTTTTCTTTTGCTCAAAAGGATAATGAGTAAAAACTACAAAACCGTTCGAGAACCTTTTTAGTTCTTTATTCGCCATAAACCTCGCATATGGTAATTTATCTGTGCCATCTTTTTTCTTTGGATTTTCAAAATAATCACCACTTGGAACTTCATAATTAATATCGATAAATTGTCCATCGATTTTATTTTTAACTCCGCCCTTACCACGCCTCACTTCTCCGCTAAACGATTTCTTTTTAACTTGATAGTTTAAAATTTTTCCTCTATATTTAACTTGAAAATCAGCCCCTTGATGATCAAGCTCACCTGACATCGCAACTGTACCTTCGCCAAAAACCGATTCAGCTACATAGCCAGCATGAATTTGAGTAATAATACTTGCCCAAGTACGATAAATTCTCGCTGGCAGTCCGCGATAAAAACAATCTTTACACATTGTTGTCCTTTGTCTAAAGGATTCAATTTCTGTCTTTTGTGAATTTAAGTACTCTTTATAAAAATCTTCAAAAGACAAAAATTTCTTTTGGTCCCAGTATACTT
>JBBTWV010000034.1:0-23234 GCA_038062615.1 Patescibacteria group bacterium
CGGTCGTTCATGCTTTTCGCTCGAATTTTGCAATTTTCGTCTCGAAACCATATTTGCGAATAAGTTCCATATGCCAGAAAATCAAACACAAAATACGCCTGTGGCAGGTGTCACCGCGCCCCCTGTTGCAACCCCTCCAAATCCGGCTCCAGCAGGACCGGTTGTTCAAGCACAACAGCCATACGAGCTACCGCCGGTTCCTAATGCTCCGGCACAGGTTGCTGCTCCTGGTACTCCTGTGGCTGCTAAACCAAAGTCGCACTCGATGGGTTTTTTGGATACGCTCAAAGAACAGTGGGAGGCTCACGTAGCCGCCAATAAAGCCAAATCAGAAAAACAAAAAGCAGGTGAGCAGGCTGGCAAAGTTATTGACCAGGCCGCTACCGGAACCGAAAAACTCACCAACCAAGACCGCCAGGAAATCCTCCAGGCCGAAAAAGTTTTTCAAGAAGGATTGGCCAGCATTCGTGATCTCATTGCGCCATCGTCCATGGATATTGCCTATGACGGCATTCGGCTTTCGGGCATGCATGTCAAAAGCCTGTTTGTGTTTACCTACCCACGTTATTTAGAGACCAACTGGATGAGTCCGCTGGTGAATTTTGATGCGACGATGGATATTGCGCATTTTATTTATCCGATTGATTCGGCGGCGCTCATGAAAGTTTTGCGGCGCAAAGTGGCGCAGATGCAGTCGGCTATGCGCATGGATTTGGAAAAGGGAAATGTGCGTGACCCGGCTATAGAAACGGCTTTGCAAGATGCTGAGCAGCTTCGTACAGAACTGCAACGCGGACAAGAAAAGTTCTTCCAGTTTGCCATGTATGTGACGGTCTACGCTAAAACTTCTAAAGGTTTGAAGCGCGTAGTGAAGCAGGTGGAGAGCATGATGGGTGGAAAGCTCATCCTCACGCGCGGTGCTGAATTGCAAACCGAGCATGCGTTTAATTCCACGTTGCCGCTCTGTTTGGATGAGTTGGAGGTGGTGCGCAACATGAATACCTCGCCGCTTTCTTCTACATTTCCATTTACGTCCTCAACGCTTACAGGCAACGATGGTATTTTGTACGGACTTAATCGTCACAATGACAGTCTCATTATTTTTGATCGCTTCTCATTGGAAAACGCCAACTCCGTAGTGTTTGCTAAGTCTGGTGCTGGTAAATCTTACGCCGTGAAGTTAGAAGTTTTGCGGAGCATGATGATTGGCAGCGATGTCATTATTATTGATCCTGAAAATGAATATGAAAATTTAACCCAGACGGTTGGTGGAACGTATTTGCGAGTTTCTCTCACGTCGGATCGTCGTATTAATCCTTTTGATTTGCCCAAGCCGCTGAAGGATGAGGACACGCCGCCGGGTGATTTGCTCCGCACCAACATCATTAACTTGCAGGGCTTGCTTAAGCTCATGCTGGGGCAGATGACACCGCTGGAAGAGTCGCTTTTAGATAAAGCGCTTATTGATGTGTACGCCATTAAAGGCATCACGATGGACACGGTGGATGCATCCGATAAAACACCGCCGACGATGGAAGATTTGGAGTCGGTGCTGAAGTCTACAGAGGGTGCGCAGTCTTTGGCGCAGCGTTTGCAAAAATTTACGACAGGTACTTTTGGAGGCATTTTTAACAAACCCACGAATGTGAATTTGGGCGGCGGGCTTATGGTTTTTTGTATTCGTGATTTGGAAGATGCTTTGCGGCCAATCGCGATGTACGTCATTTTGAATTACATTTGGACGCGCGTTCGTGCGGAACTTAAAAAACGCATTCTGGTTATTGATGAGGCGTGGTCGCTGATGCAACATGAAGATAGTGCGAACTTTTTATACGGCTTGGTGAAGCGTGCACGTAAATATTATTTGGGCGTCACCACCATTACGCAGGACGTTGAGGACTTTGTGAATTCTAGCCACGGTAAGCCAATTATTACCAACTCATCGTTGCAGTTGCTGCTCAAACAGGCGCCGTCGGCCATTGAACCTTTGGCCAAAATTTTTAATCTCACAGAAGGTGAAAAGTATATGCTCTTAAATTCTGGCGTGGGGCAAGGGCTCTTCTTTGCCGGCTTAAAGCATGTGGCCATTCAGATTATTGCGTCGTACTCCGAAGACAAACTCGTCACCACGAATCCAGAAGAAATTTTGCAAAAGCAAAAGGAGCAGGCGAAGTTTTAGGTTAGCTGGCTGTGGCCATTTCCTTCAAACAATAGAGCGCAGCCCCCTTCCAGCTACCCTTTTGGCAGCTTCCAGGGGACGCTCGCCACGTGTGGCTCGCTCTGCTTCTTAAAAATTGTTTTCAGGAAATGCCACACAGCCAGCCTTGGCAATTACGGGATTGAAATCTGACCGCCGGCTCTTACCAGTGCTTCACACGGAGGATATCTCTCGGACCCTGTGATATTTAAGATCAATACTGTGTGCGATAACGTGGTGCTCACGGCAGAGTGGCGCCAGGAATCTCGGGTCGTGATTTTGGCTTAAACTAAACCTTTGTGTGTGGTGAGTCTCTTTGGATGGTTTTTGGCATGTGGCAATGGAACATTTTTCGCCATGCTCTTTTTGAAGGATTTTTTTGATTTGAACGGGAATGTAGCGGGATTTGGTCGGTTCAATAGTTTCTGCAATTTGCTCTTTTGCTTGAGCAATTTCTTCTTTGCGCCGTTTAAGCATTTGGCGCAAAAGTTCGTTCACATCAATTCCTTTTGAATCCAATTCGTTGAGTTGCATTTTAATATCATCAGAAAGTTCAAAATGTAGGGTCTGTACGTACAGACCTTTATCCTCAAAAAGTGGCTCAGGTAAAGCATTTACATTTTGCAAAAGCTTTTCGTCTTGAACCAAAGTATTGAGCGCACTTATCGGTAAAACTTTTATCTTCTGAGCAAGTTCTTCCTCATTCTTTGGTGTAGCAATGGAAACCACACGACTGAGCTTGTTGATACTCGCTTCGCCATTCTCTAACATTTTTTTCAAAATCGGTTTGTCCTCAAATCTTCTCTCCAGATTCAGCGCCAGTCTAACTTGATCTGCTGAAAGGCCACACAACCTGGCCGCAAATTCAAATATTGAGGAGAACCCTTTCTTTTCATACAACCGACGGCGATTTACTTCCGGCAAAAGTCCAATAAATTTTTGTCGCCAAAGTTTGGCCGCTGAGCCATATCGTTTGCAGAGTTCGTATAATTTTTCGTTGGTAGGTTGCATAGATTTTATGAGTTAGAGGATATGCGTATATACTCATATAACATACTGTGGATAAGCCAAAAAACAACACTTCCAGCTTGAAAAATCATGTCAATAATTATGAAATAGCCACGCATTTACGGCTTTGGAAAGCCAAAATAACGAATGCTGCTTGGTAGCACGAATGACCTGGTGTTGATATATACAAAAAACTCAGCTAGGTGCGAAATATGGGTGAGTGAGCGTTAAAATAAAATTATTTCTCACCCACTTTATAAAATTTTCCATCTATTCTGCTGGCTATGCCTTGAATGTAGAGTGTGTCGATTACTTCGGTAAGATTCTTTGAAAATTCAAAATCATGCAATTCGGCATAACCAGGCCAGTCTGGTTGTGGACACTTGAACCAAATTTCTATGCTTCTATCTTTGTCATTCTGCTTGCTGATTTCATATGTGCACTCTGAGCTACCTTTTTCACCAACCGTAGTAAGCAAGTTATTTTCAGAAAAAATATAATCAAATTTTTCTGTGTCATTCCGCCAATGGCCAAGAAGGTTTTGATCGAGGGGCTTAGTTGAGCAACCAGTGATTGCAAGCAGAATGACAGTGAGTAACAGTATTTTTTTCATAAGTTGGTAGTGAAAAATGATTTTATTTAGCGAGCGAACCGGCTAGCCCGTGTTAGCTGATGGTGCGTTTATATTGTGCCGGAATTGGCATAGCATTGTACATATCAACGGTTAATTTTTTGGCTTTGGTGCTTATTGCCTGCAGAAAAGTTAGATCAAAATTTTTCTGCCCTTTATGCGAAATGACAAATTTGCCACTTTTGTTATTGGCGTTGTTGTTCTCAACGATTTCACCTGTTACGCCGTGCGCGAGCGTTTTTCTATCTTCGTTTAGGTCTAAAAGCTTGGTGATCAATACAGGTCCAAGCCATTTTTTATCTCTAGCTAATCCAACTTTTTGACCCAAAGTAAAATCTTCCTCGAGTTGCCTAAATGTTTTACTGGCATCTTTGGTCGTAATATAGCCTATTAACATAAGATCAACCGCACCGATGCAAGCGAGCGCACGGCCGTATTCTTGTAATAATTCAGGATGATTTTCTATGGGCAAATTTGTCATAGTGAAGATATACAAACGCAATTTCAGCTTACGTTTATTTGCTGTTATCAGGCGTTATTTAAGTACAGCTCGGAATTCTTTCATGCTTTCTTCGTCGCCGAACTTTTTAATTATTCGTCCCGAGTCATTGAGGAGTCTGAAATAGATGTCGCGTCCGCGGTCTTCAATATCACTTTGTCCCGCGAGGAAGTAACCTTTGTATGGCTCTTTGCCAAGTTCTTCGAATGATTCAGCGGTGAACAATTCTGTCCATTGACCAGTTTTAATGTCAACTTTCACTAACTCGTTCGCGGTTGCCCATTTTTCTACAATGAAGAGTACATACTTTCCGTCCAGAGATAAGGTCGGCGAATCAATATTGAAAATGTCATGCGAACCTTCAATCCAGTCGATGTAGGGTTTCTGGTCTGTAAGAACCGATTCGACAAGGTCTTTAATACTAACCTTCATTAGTTTTTTCCGAGTTGTTGAACCGTTACTTTCAGTGCGAACAAAAATTACAGTTCCGTTGTCTTTAATAAGAATTGGGCCGGAGTCCGTTCCGTTAAACGTCAATTGCTTCTCTGTCCCGTTTTCATTAATTGCGTAAATGTTCTTGTCTTTTAAATATGTTCTCGCGGGCTTGTCCGTGTTGGAACACGAAGTCAGGAGAAATGTCAGTATGATTATGGTCAAAATATTTTTCATATGTCTGTCGGTCTAATAATGCCTGCTAACGTAGCATACCCGACTTTCCATATCGAGTGTTAGATTTTCGGCAGGGCTTTTGTGTGTACTCCTCGCGGGCACGGCGTCTTTTTCCCCAGCGGGAAAAAGCGCCTTTGCCTCGGCTTTGCCAGTCCCGACATGCGTCGGGACACCATGCTGGCAAAGCCTGCGGCGATCCCGCGAGGAGTACACACAAAAGCCCTGCCCGGGCAGACCGATTGCAAACTGCTTACTTCCTAAACTCACTGAGCGCCTTATCCATCTGCGGATCTCTGCTGGATTTGCGATCTTCATCCGTAATTTTGACTTCAATGTCGGGCATGACGCCATTTTTTTGGATGGAGCGACCTTTTGGCGTGAGCCATTCTGCCACGGTCATTTTAAGGGTTGAGCCGTCGTTGAAGTCGGAGAGTTCTTGCACGGTGCCTTTGCCATAGGTCTTTTCTCCAATAACGGTGGCGATGCCATAGTCTTGCAATGCGCCGGCAAGAATTTCTGATGCTGAAGCGCTGCCGCCGTTTACCAAAACCTTCATGCGATACTGCGCCAACTCGCCGGTACCATTGGATGTTTGCTCTTCTTGGTGATTGGGGTAGCGAATAATCGTGATGATGTCGCCGCCCTTAATAAAGTGCTCGGCAATTTGCGTAGAAACATCCAAATAACCGCCAGGATTATTTCGTAAATCCAAAACCACGCCCGCCGGTTTATTCGTGGCATAACTCTCAATAATCTTTTTAAATTCTTCGTATGAATGGCTGCCAAAATCGTTGAGCGTAATGATGGAGATATTATCTTCCGTGCGTTTTTCGCTGGCGGAAACCAGTTTTATGAGGTCGCGCGTTATGGTGAAAGGCAGCGTTATTCCGGCGCGTTCAATTGTCAATCTCACATTCGTTCCGCGCTTGCCTTTAATTTTTGAAACAGCCTGCGTGAGAGAGAGACCTTTTATAGAAACGCCGTCTACTTCACGAATAATATCCTTTGGCAGAAGTCCGCCTTTTTCTGCCGGTGAGCCTGGTAACGGCGATACAATGACCAAATCCTCATCTTTCATCTCAATCACGGCACCAATGCCTTCCACTTCTCCGCTTAATGAATCCACCACCGCGTTGTCTCCCGGCCGCTCAAATGTCGTATATTTATCGTCCAGTTCTTTTACCATTCCCTCAATGGCGCCATACATGAGGTCATCTTCCTTAAGGTCCGCTTTATGCAAGTACGATTCCAAAATGCGGTTCCAAGTGGCCAGCATAATGTCATATTTTGGATTTTTGGTGATGGTACCTGTTTGAGTTTGAAGAATAGTAACGGTGTAATTGGGCGTGGAATTCTGTGCCGTTTTGAGGAAGTGCGCTGCCTCCGCGCGTTTTAATTTTTGAGTTGGCCGAACTTTTCCCGGCGAAAGAATCCCAATTTTAATCGCTTTTTCTATGGTAGGCGCCAGGGCTGAAGAAGCTTTTATGTCTGTAGCTTGCAGCTCCTCGCCTTCATCAATAATTTTTGGGACTGGAATGCCTTCCACTTGAAAAATCCATGTAAGAGCTTGCGCACGAGTGATGGTCTGTTTTGGTTTGAATAAAAGCCGATCCTTACCTTTTTTTTCCAAGTCCAAAATGCCCAAATCAATAAGCCTATATATATAAGGTGCATTTGAATTTTTAGAATTCACATCAAAAATCCCTTTGCGTGACTTTAGCTTATAATTTTCATTGTTGAATCCGGCATTTTTAAGAAGCCATTTGGCAAAAACTTCCCGAGTAATGGCTTCGTCTGGCCTAAACTGGCTTTCTGGCACCAGGCCTAGGTCTTCAATATATTCAATGTCCTTGATGTAGCGTGCGTCTTGTTTGACATCAGAGTAGACGGCAAGGGCTTGTGGAAGCCCGAAAGTGAGCACTTGGAGGGAGATCGCGAGCCCAAGAAACAGGTTTATGAGTTTTTTCATAGCCCAGGGATGATACCGCGTTTTGTATTGAAATTCTATATGTGCCGCTTTGACATATTATGGATTTTCTAGTATAATTTACAGATTAAAACTAAAACCAATTCATGAGGATTTCTGCGTCAAAAATCATACTTTCGGTCTGCTCACTCTTGTTGGTAGTTGGCACTTTGTTTGTTGAGGAACGTTTGGGGCAGGCGGCCAATAGTGAAACTTCACCGGATGTTGCCGTTTTGGAGCAAGGTGCTGGCGCAAGTGTCAAGAATTATGAAAAAGAGGGGATTTATGAGGTCGCTTCTGGGTCAGCGAGCCGTTTGTCACTGAGTTTTTCCGGTAACGCTTTGGCGCGTTTAGCACCTTCAACTTTGGCGACTTTTATTCTCAGTGAAAATAAATATCCGCGACACCTTAACATTCTTCTAAAACAAGGAAGAGTTTGGTTTAACGGTGCCGATGCCTCGGTACTTGTTTCTGTCAAAACCGATGCGGTGACCTTTACCTCTCAGTCGGGAGTTTTTGATGCCCAGTACAAGGCTGGCGTCCTCACGATTACGGCTCTGCGTCACCCCGTAGAAATTGCTTTTTTGGAGAGCAAGATCATCTTGCCGGAGGGCAATCAAATCAGCATTAACGAGTCAAAAATAAAAGGTTCCGCCGAGGCTATTAAAAAATTACATACTTCTAAATTATTGAAAGAGTTTCCTTTTGTTCTCTTAGAAAAAGAGGACGACTGGATGAAGAAAAATAAGCAGGATGATGCCACTTTTTTGGATGCGTATGAAAAAAGGGTAGTGAAGACGGTTCGTGATTCTGGTTTTGGTGTTTCGGATGATGATTCGATGCTTACGAGTGTGAGCGATGTAGCAACTTCTATCTCCAATTTTTTGACTTTTGATTCGCAAAAAAAAGCGCAAAAAGTGGTGGAAAAAGCCATGAGTTATTTTGATGCCGGTTCGTATGCGTTACTTGTGGGAAATGATGCGGTGGCAAGTCGGCGATTTTCACAGTTTACTTCGGCGCTTTCGCAAGCCAATTTTGCGGATTCTCAGTCTTGGAAAAAAGAGCTTCAAATTCGGCTGGATCGTTTTGCTTTTGCTGATCCGTCGGATTCTTTTGCCAAAGCCAAAATGATACTGCGTACCACTGCACCACACACGGTTTTGGGAGATTTAAAGCTCGCCTTTTATGATGTTTTGGATACTGCGGCGGCAGGGCAAGACAGCGAGACTCAGCAAAAAGTAATTTCCAGTTTGCGGCGTTTTGGATCGCAAGTTCAAGCGGCTCAGGATGCGTTGAGAACGGCGGATTTTGCCTCCGATGTGTTTTTTATGGATATTGCTCTGAATGATTTTTTACAGCGGTCACCCGCATTTATGGTGGAAGAATTTTATAAAATTTCTGAAATATTCCAGCGCACGCATTTGGCGCTTCTTACGGCTCGTGACGAGGCTGACGATCAGCGACAGTTCTTTATTTCTGAAAAATTAAAAACGATTTCACAGCTCAAAACGCTTATGGAGTCCGGCGCGATGCCATTTCAAAATGCACGCCGTGGAATCCTTCTCATGTCGAATCAAATTGAGGCCTTAAAGCCGACTTTTTCTGATACTGCGGTGCTGGCGTACTTTGATGGCCAACTCAAGACCTTGGCGCCGTTTGTTTCGTTTTTGAGATCCTCAGAAGCGGAGCGGCTACATGGAAGTTTCCAGGAAAATTATGTGGACTTCCAAAAGCGGCAAGAAGAACTTCAAAAAGTTTCCGAACTGCTCTCCAGCGCCGATGGTGGAACGCAGATTTCTGCCGCGAGAAGGGAAGAACTCGCCAATGTCGTCTCGGAAGATTTGGGTTCACTCAACGCCTCGGATGTGCAAATTGTGCTTCCGGACTTGGAAGATGAGGCCCGCGTAAAAATCGTTTCTGCTAAAATTGAAGGTAAAGATTTTTCCGCTATTTATGATACCGCACGCAAGGTATTTACGGACATTACTTTTGATGGAGAAAAAACGACCTATGCGGTCCGCCTGGAAAATCTTCAAAAATTCTTGCTGGTTAAACTTGGTAAGCTCGTACTGCAAGAAGGCCAGACGCCGGAATCGCTTACCGAAGCGCCATCACAGCAGTCGGTTTTAGAAAAAGTGACGAAAAATAAGTTGATTGAAGATCTCAAAAAAATCGGAATTTTGGTGGAAGACCAATACGTTGGCACGGAAGATTTAGAAGAAGGAGTGATGCATATTCGTCTGGCACGCTTGGGTGAGGGCACCGATTCCAAAGTTTTCTCATTTGATGTCTCGCAAAAAGAAAGTGTGGTGAGTAATTTGAAGGTGCAGACGGTTTCGGGAGAGATTCCCGTGAATGATGAGTTTGCCCTGCGTGAACTGCCTATTAAAGTGGAGCAGATTTACCAAAGAGCGGTTTTTGAGAAGTTAAAAGAGGAGGGGCTGAAAGATCTCGAGAGTGAGAATGAATGAGCGCGTAAAAAGTTTATTTAATTTTTTAGCATGTCTCTCCTCAAACAAGCAAAACTGAGTGGTTGGCTCGATGATGTTACGTACCAGAAATTGCTAACACTGAGTGATAAGTTTAACGATGCACAAATAGCAAAATTGGATCGCTTGTTGAAAGAGGCTGTTTCAAAACGTGAAGCGGTAAAAAAGAAAGCGCTTGATGAAGAGAGAGGTATCTTAGATAGATATTTGAAGAAGATTTCCCATCTTGGAGCCACTCTTTTTAAAGGGTTATTGGATCAATATAAGAAAATAGTGGGACGCGAGGAAGAGGCAACAACGGAGGGACTTTTAGAACAAATACAAAATGCATAAATATGGGATTAGAAGAAAAAGTACAGGCGCTCAGTGCTACGGTTGATCGTTACGACAAAGAAAATGAAGCGCTCGAAGGCGACGTAGCCAAGACGACCGTTGAGCGTGAGGAAGAAATAGTAGAAAAAACTGCTGTGTTACTTGAAAAAGCAGAAAAGGTTTTTGCTCATGATGAAATTGGTGAGGCGCATAAAAAGGCGCTCACGAAATATATTGGTGAATTATTAGATTCAAAAAATACTGAATTGGCTTTTCTTCACAGCACCACAGATTGGCATTTGCAGACATTTGTTGATGAAATGCTTGGTGAGCTGGATGGGCTTATTGAAGAGATAGAAGCCCCAAAAAAAGCCGATGAACGTATGCAATTCGTGGTTGATTTTGAGAAAGAATTTCCTGAATTCAAGGTGGAGGATTTTCTTAGTACTCTTGACGCAAATTCATTTCGCAGAGGAGGTGATGGATATTATCTCCATGCCCTGTTCAGTGAGGTTCGAGCGGAATATGAAAAAACCAAACAGCAATATGATCGGTATCCTGGACCGCAAGCCAGAACAAGAGAGGCAGAGGCATGGAAATCTTTGAGTGGCAAGATTGGCACTAAGAGAATGGCGCAGTTATGTGCCGCAGATAACGATTCTCAATATCTTGCTGGGAAAGTAAGCACCTTTGAAACGTATGCCCCTCGCGAAGAAATGCTCCAAGTCATAGATGCTGCGCCAAAAAGCGCGGCACGTGTTTTGGCGGCCATAAATGCACTGGCAGAAAAAGGATTTGTGATCAGTGATCGAGTCGGCTTCGCCAGAAAATTTGATGAAGCTACATCGAAAAAAGAAATCTCTGCATGGGAATTAAACGATATAACAAAAATCGCTCAGAATGATGAGCACGTTTTACACTTATTGAAATTACAGCAATCATATGATCATTGCTTTAGGAGTGTGGACGACATAGCCATCCTTGCACGGCTGGGCCACATTGATGTACTTTCTTTGGATGCTCCACGTTTTAAGAAACTCACATATCTCAACTATGCACAAGGTACTGAGGTAGAAAAATATAACGCTTTTGCTGGTTATAGAAGGCTCATGAAGTACACATCGGTAGATGAGCTGGCAAAAGTAGCGGAATTGCTTGATAAAGGCATGAGTATTTTCTTCTCAGGTTTTGTAAATTTTGTATTGAAAGCAGAACATCTCTTGCCTGGGGCAAGTCTTAGCCAGCTGGCAATTCGCTTTAAACGAGCGGATTTATTAGGCGCTGTGGAGTTCAGAATATTATCTGGCAGTTTGAGCAGAGCAACGAGCTGGGATGATGCTTTTGATATCGTAAAAAAGGTGAGTAAGCTTACGGAAAATAAGAAAAAGCAGGATCTTAAAACACTTGCCGATGTGTATCCAAAATTAACTGATGAAACATTGAAAAATGAATCAGCCTATTATAGGGAGCTCATCGTTGGTCTTGATCAACACTATGAAAGCGGACGTTTTAATAAGAATGATCCTGATTCGGTAAAAACGATCGATGAGGCGGTGGCAATTGTGGCTGAAGTTTGGCTGGATTCGCAAAAAATTGCCAATACTCAATCAAATAGATCTCGTCTCAGAGCCATTCATCCTGCTGTTTTGGCCTTATATGAGGCTCAAAATCCAAGTGTTGCTTTAGTTGAAGAACCACAAGCTACACCTTTAGGCATAAGAGAACGCACAGCGCCGGGTACGTTAGATAAAGTAAGTGACCGTTCTCTCGCCTATTTAACAGAAAGAGGCTTGGCAATTTTGAGCAATATCAATGGTATCAATTTGAATGAACTCGGTATGGTGAGTGAAGTACAGAACGGCATTGAGTATAATCGGTATTTAGATGGTGGTACGGAGGTTGTTCGTGCCATTAAACTGAATCCCGCAAATGCTGGTTTTGGTGTTTACCATTCTAGGAAACGTGATGAAAATGATACGCCGATGGAGAAAATTCCAGGGACGCTCGTTGAGGCTACTGCCTGCATGATAGAGGAAACTACAAGAAGGCCGACCGAATTGCTTGCGGTGCAGGGAGAAGTACTTGAGGCGGATTTTCACCCCAGTCATGATGGCCTATTGATAATTGGCAAGGATGGCATTCCAAAGATAGAGCATGTGGAATTTATTGATGGATCAATGTTGGGCACCGATGGCGTGATTGACGGAAAGCATAAAGACAGAGAACGTTTTGCTGAGTTGATCGCTGAAAAAAATCTAACAGTTATGCAGGCGCCACTTTTTGTAAAAGATGGGAAACCATTACCTGTGAGTGCTAGCGGAACGTCGTGGTATAAACGTGCATTTGTTACCTTTTTAGACGGGTCTGCCGGTTTTGTTGAGAGTAGAGAGCCGGTTGATAATAAAACCTTTCTTAAACTCCTCATCGATATGTCTGCAAAAGACGCCATACTGCTTGATACGGGATATTTTGATAACTACACTGACGTGAATGGCAATAAAAAAAGAAGTCGAGAATTTGCTCCTGTTCAGTTGTATGCCAAAAGAAGATGAACTCAAAAAAACTTGATGCGGGATAGTGCTGTCGGTGATACATTGAGCACTATGTCACAGGCACCACCGTCTATTCCGCATGAGCCGTGGGCTCAAATCCGAGATGAGGTTGGCGTTATTCGCGGTATCGTTGATGCATATGAGGCTGGGGGGCCGACCATCGAGGCTGATCAAGTAAATTTATTTAAGGAGAGAGTTCATTCTAGCGCGGAGAAAATTCAGCATATATGTCTTGGAGTTCAAATGTTGGCTAGTCTTGTTGGCCACGATTTGGGGCGAGATATAGGTGACCTTGAATCTGCCATGACCACGGATGTTCCAAGAACTATTCTTGGATGTAGGCAACGACTTTGGGTAGCGGAGCGGGGAATTGGTTCGATGCGATTTTTTGTTGAAGATGAACCCATTGTCCCTGTGTCGGTCTCGCTTGGTGATTTTTTACGTCAGATATTGCCGTATCTAGAAATGGTTTTTAAAACTGCCGCTCAACAAAAAAATCAATACCTTCCAAAGAATGGAGTTGTCCTTGAACTCGAAGGGAATCCTCAAGTCCTCATGGATCATGATAGCCTGGCGACTTTGCTTGTAAACATGGCGCGCAATGCTGGCATTCATGGAAAAGCCAATACCCTCTATATTGGCGATCGCTATTTTCCGCCGTTAGAGCCTTGGGAGGATGGTGCAGAAGCTCCGCCGGACGAAGTAGTTGTTGTTAAACCCGTAGTTGATCCTGGATTTTTTACCATGGAAATTGGAGATGATGGAAGGGGAATACCCGAAAGAATAAATATTTATGATATTTTTAAGTTCGGGTGCAGTTATGGGCATGGAAGTGGAATCGGATTAGGAATGGCAAATGAACGTTTAGAAAAAATGGGTGGATTTATAGATTCTTCACATAATGGTCCATACCCACGTACAGGAGCCAATTTCCGCATTACTTTGAGAACTGACGATACCCTTTGATTTTTCAGCCCATTTTGGTAGACTCCCGAAGGTTTATGTCTACAAAAGCAAACTCATCTTATACCGCTGAAAACATACAGGTTCTGGAAGGCCTTTCCGCTGTGCGCCGCCGTCCCGGTATGTATATCGGCACCACGGATGTTGCCGGGTTTCATCACCTTGTTTGGGAAGTTGTGGACAACTCCATTGATGAGGCGATGGCAGGTTTTTGCAAATATATTGATGTCATTATCCGCAAGGATGGCATGCTTTCTGTGGAGGATGATGGCCGCGGAATTCCTGTTGAGAAACACAAAAAAACGGGAAAATCGGCTCTTGAAACCGTTTTGACGATGCTCCACGCCGGTGGAAAATTTGGCGAAGGCGGAGGATACAGGGTTTCCGGTGGTTTGCACGGAGTAGGCGTTTCCGTAGTAAATGCGCTTTCTCTCACTACGATAGCCGAGGTTTTCCGCGATGGTAAAACCTACATGCAGGAGTATAAGCGCGGGGATCCGCAAGGTCCGGTAAAAGTTACGGGAAAGAGTGAAAAAACTGGCACCAGAATCACCTTTTTACCAGATGAACAGATTTTTGGAAAGAACGTGGAATTCAATCTTCAAACTATTTTAA
Source organism: Patescibacteria group bacterium (assembly GCA_038062615.1). Classification (GTDB taxonomy): domain Bacteria; phylum Patescibacteriota; class Gracilibacteria; order UBA1369; family UM-FILTER-53-11; genus JBBTWV01. The sequence goes on from JBBTWV010000034.1 coordinate 13,902, forward strand.
ACCGCTTAAGACAGCAGTCTTACCTTACAAAGGGAGTTACTATTTCCATCGTTGATGAAAGAACTGGTGATAAGTACCGCTTCTATTTTGAAGGAGGTATTGCTTCTTATGTTGGTCACTTAAATAAGCATCGCGAATCGCTTTCCAGCATCATCGCCGTTGATAAAGAGGTCCCAGAAGGAAATATTGAAATCGCTCTGCAGTACACCCAGGCATTCCAAGAAAATATTTTCACGTTTGCCAACAATATTCATACGCCGGAAGGTGGTATGCATCTTACGGGTTTCCGTTCAGCGCTTACCAGGACCATTAATAACTACGCGCGCAAGAATGGTCTTATTAAGGAGAAAGATGAAAATTTGTCGTCCGATGATGTGCGTGAAGGCCTTACGGCCATTATTTCGGTAAAACTCCGTGATCCGCAATTTGAAGGTCAGACCAAGAGCAAGTTGGGAAATCCAGAAATGCGTACTGCTGTAGAAACCGTTTTTAATGATTTCTTCCAAATGTATTTGGAAGAAAATCCAAAAGATGCACAGTCTATTATTGGGAAGTGCGCATTGGCGGCTCGCGCTCGTTTGGCGGCTCGTGCAGCGCGTGATTCGGTCATTAGAAAGGGCGCACTGGAAGGCATGACTTTGCCGGGTAAGTTGGCCGACTGCTCATCTCGTGATCCAAAAAGCTCCGAACTTTACATCGTGGAGGGAGATTCTGCCGGAGGTAGCGCCAAACAGGGACGTAATCGTGAGTTCCAGGCCGTGCTCCCGCTTCGTGGGAAAATTCTTAACGTGGAGCAGTCACGTCTTGATAAAATTATTGCCAATAATGAAATTAAAAATCTCATTATTGCTATGGGAGTTGGAATCGGTGAGGCGTTTGATATTGCTCGTTTGCGTTATGAGCGAGTCATTATTATGACGGATGCTGATGTGGATGGCGCTCATATCCGCACGCTTTTGCTCACTTTGTTCTACCGCTACTTTAAAGATCTCATCGATCAGGCCCACATTTTTATTGCTCAACCGCCGCTTTATAAAATCAGTCAGGGCAATAAATCTCGATATGTGTATTCGGATGAGGAGAAGGAAAAATGGTTGAAAGAGCTTGATCCTAAAATGAAAATTAACATTCAGCGCTATAAAGGTTTGGGTGAGATGAATCCGGTGCAACTGTGGGAGACGACCATGAATCCGGAGACTCGAACGATGCTTAAAGTGACCATTGAAGACGCCGAACAGGCTGATATGATCTTTGATACGCTTATGGGATCAGAAGTGGCTCCTCGTAAGAAGTTTATCCAGACCCATGCAAAACGCGTAAAAAACCTTGATATTTAGTTTTGAACGTTATACTCTGGCCCTCGTGTCCTTATGATTCATCTGAAGAAAAACCCGAAAGAGTCCAATGAAAAGCTCATCTCACGCTTCCAAAAGAAGGTGCAGGGAAGCCGCATTATTATTCTTGCAAAGGAGAAGATGTACTTTAAGAAGCCAATGAAGAAGCGACTGATCCGCAAACGGGCGATTATGCGCGAGTTTTATCGGGATGCACGCGAAAAGGCAAAATATCTTTAGGAGGGGCCTTTGAAAAATATCTTTTCTACTGCACTTTGCAAATTTCGGCTACAAATTCTTCACCGCTCCTTAACGTATCAAACCTGATACGCTTTCGTCGCGGTTCAGGATTTTCGCTCAAAATTTGCAAAGTTCGTTACGAAAATCTATTTTTCAAAGGCCCCATATGAATATTTCACAGCTCCTCGGTGAAGCGAGGGGTATTTTGGATAATCCGGCAGAGGCGAGAATCTTACTGAGCCATGCTCTCCGCTGTACCAAAGAAAATTTGATTGCACACCCGGAGGCGACGGTGGAAGCTGGCCCGGCGTTGCAGTTTCGAGAATTTTGCTCTCGGCGGAAGTTGGGTGTGCCTGTGGCATATTTGACACATCATCGTGAGTTTTTTGGATTAGATTTTTATGTCGATGAAAGGGTGCTCATTCCGCGTCCGGAGACGGAGATGCTGGTGGAGGAGGCGATTTTGCAACTGGGCTATGAATATTTCCATCGGACAGTGGAGCGCAGCCCCCCTTCAGCCACGCGGAGCGTGGCTTCCAGGGGACGCTCGCCACATGTGGCTCGCTCTGCTTCCTCAAAAAACTGTCCTCAAGAAATACATCATAGCCCAGCGCGTATTTGTGACCTTGGAACCGGGTCTGGCTGTATTGCCGTATGTCTTGCCAAACACCTTCCACAAGCCAAAATTACGGCTATAGATATTTCTCCAGGCGCGCTTCAAGTAGCTCAAAAAAATGCGGAATTTCATGGCGTGAAAAATCAAATTGAATTTTTAAAGAGCGATTTGTTGCAAGAAGTTTTGGATATTTCTTTTGATGGAATCGTGGCAAATTTGCCGTATATTGGGCTGACGGAATCGCCATTGGTGAGTCGCGATGTGGCTGAATTCGAGCCGCACCAAGCGCTCTTTGGAGGTGAAACCGGATTGGAGCTTTTTGAGAAATTATTTGGGCAGTTGCGTGGGATGCGGACCAAACCAAGATGGGTGATAGGTGAGATGGGCTTTTTACAAAAGCCGGCCTTGGAAAAAATGATCAAAAAATATTTTGACCGGAGCACGAAAATTGAGTGGAAAAAGGATCTCGCCGGCCTGGATCGAGTATTTGTTCTTGATAACTTTTGTTTTGATAAGTAGCTTAGATATATCAATTTATTAAATAAGTTCTTCCTTGCTGGGCCGAGCACGGCTGCCGCTAAGGCGGCATGGCGATTAGTAGAATAGAGCCAAGGCCGCGAAGCGAGTGAGGATCTGGCTTCGCCAGTCCGAGCGATGGTGAGCGTAAACATTATGTGGGAAAAGTTGAAAAAACTTGAAGAAGAATACGAGCAACTTTCGCTTAAAATGTCCGATCCATCCATCATGGGTGATCACCATGCGTTTCGTGATTTCGGTAAGCGCCGCCGCGCAATCGAGAAAGCCGTTTTGCTGTATCGCGAATATCAATCGGCAAAAAAACAAAAAGCCGAGGCCGAGGAACTTATGCAAAGCCCTGATGCCGAAATGCGCCAGCTGGCCGGGGATGAGATTCAGTCGGCTAAAGCCGCTATTACGGACCTTGAAGAAAAGTTGAGAGTCGAGCTTTTGCCCAAGGATGAGGATGATGAAAAACACTGTATTGTGGAGGTTCGCGCTGGTGCCGGAGGGGAGGAGGCCGCGCTTTTTGCCAGTGAGTTGTCCCGCATGTATATGCGTTTTGCAGAGCGAAGTCGGTGGAAGGTTGAGGTTCTCAGCCAGAGTAGTGCGAGTGCCGGAGGTCTCAAGGAGGTCATTTTTTCGGTAAAAGGGAACGGTGCCTATGGAAAGTTAAAGTATGAAAGCGGCGTGCATCGTGTTCAGCGAATTCCGTCTACGGAGGCCAAAGGTCGCATTCATACTTCCACGGTTACGGTTGCCGTTTTGCCGGAGGTGGAAGAAGTGGACATCGTCATTAAACCGGATGATTTAAGGATTGATACGTTTCGTGCCGGCGGTGCGGGTGGCCAGCACGTCAACAAGACTGAATCAGCCATACGCATAACCCACGTGCCGTCGGGCTTAGTGGTGGCGTGCCAGGATGAGAGGTCGCAGGGGCAAAATCGAGCGAAGGCTATGGATATTTTGCGCTCGCGTCTCTATACCCATCAAAAAGAGCAGTTGGAAAAAGAGCGTCATGATACTCGCTTAGCCCAAATTGGAACGGGCGACCGCAGTGAAAAAATCCGGACGTATAACTTTCCTCAAGATCGTATTACTGATCACAGGATTAAGGCTAGTTTTAGCAATATTCCCGGGGTTTTGGACGGCGATATATCTGAAATACTGGAGAAACTGGTTATGGAAGATCAGGCTCGCCTCCTTGCATCTTCAGGTTAAAAATGGTAGAATAGTAGGAAAATATATAAAAATAAAAACTATGGCTCGAGGTGCAAATACAGCCCAAGCGTATAACGAATTTCCTGATTATAGAATTGAACGGAGGGATTTTCCGATTCGCATCGGAGTCAGTCCTGATCCGGATGAAGAGGTTTATATTTCTGGAAATTTTGATGCCAGTGATCAGGATCCAACTGGTGGCACGGACGTTTCCCATGCAATGACTTTGAATGGCAATTTTGCCGAGATAACTGTCCCGAATTTGATTGTTGGCAGAAGGTATGAGTATCAAATTATTTATTTTAACCCGACAACTGGAAATCAAAGGAACATGCCCAGCCGACATTCCGGAAGGAACGAAACATTTGTGGTTTCACCTGCAGAAGCGCCGTCGCCAAGTAGAACTCATCCTCTAGCGGAGGTTCAAACGGGGTTGAAAAAGCGTGTAACTGATATTCTTAATGCGGCTCGTAAGCATGATACGGCAGAAAATTTGAAAGTGTTATTTGACGTACTCAAAGACGAAATGGATGGTATGGGTATTACTGATGATCAAACTCCAGTCATTTTAAATATGGTCGCTGAAGTTATTTTTTCGGATAAAAAATTCCCAGCGGTGGTTAGAAAGCGTTTCTCGAAGGATAACCCGCCTACCGATTTTGATGATTTACAGCAGAGATTGAATGAAGGTGCGCTTGAATATGAAAAAAAAGTTTTTACTCAGTTGAAATTAAATCCAGCGGCACGAAAACGCTTCCATCTTGATACAACTACGACATTCAATGAGGCCGATCCTCTCCATAATCCTCAAGCCAGCAAGGTTTTTAGGGATATGTGCGGCGAACGAACGCTGAGGCACCTTGCTCCTCGTATTGGGATGGCTATGGAAAGCATCACGAATGTACCTGCAAGGGATCCGACTTTAGATGCGGAGCGCCAGGCTTGGATAAATGATGTTGTGAACCTTCTTACTCCAGCTGAAATCAGCGAAGCAATGCATCCTAAAAAAAGGTCGAAACTGGCGGAATTCGGCATCCAGGCTGGTTTGGTTACAGCTGGTGTGTTTGCCCCGGGAACAGCGATTCTCGCTTGGCTCGCCAAAGGACTTGGCGAAGGTCTCTCTGGGGTCCATATGAGTGATTTCGCAGGGATGAGTGCTGGGGATTTGAAAAAACAATTTATGAGAAATAATGTTGTTACACGATGGCTTAAAACAGGTGATTCACTTGGAAAAATAACGACGGATGGCATTAAGGACTGGGCACAGAGATCCATACCTGTTTACGGAGCAAAATATGCCGGGGAAACAGGACATGAAGCCAGTTCTTCCCACGCTCAAGAGGGAAGTGCTACTGATCTCATTAAGGCCGCTTGTGAAAAGGCTACTGCATAACTCTTTATTTATGAATGTATCTGAACTTTTAAAGGATCCGCTGAATGCAGAGATTGTAGGACTTTTGGCGGCGACGAAACTTTCTGAAGTTGAAAAACGCTTATGGGTTTTTGCTTTACCTAAAATATCTGAAAAACAGAAATTGGATCTTAAAGGAAATTTGGAAAAAGAATTGGAGTACGAAATGAAGGTTGAGGAAAAGGCCAGGAACCAGTTTCTTACGGCCTTGCAGAAGGGTATTTAGTCTACTCGATAGTGGCATCCCAGGCTCTTTTTCCGCATGAGCGCAGCCTTTGTGATGAGCTGTGCGGCTTCGATCATGTTCCTTAGTTGGATGGTTGCGTCGTTATTTTGAGGAAGTGCCGTCGCTGATGATGCTATCTCACTTAACAATTGAGCGGCTTGTAGTAGGGATTTTTGGCTCCTTACAATGCCGACGTTTTGCCACATAGTTTGTTGGAGTTTTTTTTTGAGGCCGGTAAGGATTTGTTTATTTTTCTGAGAAAGGATTTGGAATCTTGTGGTGGTAAAAGTTGGCGATATTTTTTTATTTGGGTGCTTGGTGGTTTTAAGTATGCGATCAGAAAATACTAATGCTTCAAGGAGTGAATTACTGGCGAGGCGGTTGGCTCCGTGCACTCCGGTTCCGGCAACTTCCCCAAAGGCATAAAGATTTTTTATTCCAGTTTCGCCTTTCAAATTTACTTTAATGCCGCCGCAGGAATAGTGTGCGGCTGGTGAAATAGGAATGAGATCTTTCTCCATCTTTAAGCCATATTTTGAGAGTTTTTGATAAATTTGTGGGAAGCGAGTTTTTATGAACTCCTTTTTTTTGTGCCGTAGATCTAAATACACGTGGCCATCTTTTTCCTGCTCAAAAATAGCGCGTGCCACAATGTCTCGTGTGGCAAGCTCTGCCATCTTGTGCATTTTGAGCATGAACCGTTCTCCCTTTGCATTACGCAAATAGGCACCCTCGCCGCGCACTGCTTCAGAAATCAAAAATGGCGGTTTGCCTTTTATATTTAGCGCAGTTGGGTGGAACTGAATGAACTCTAAATCTTTGAATGAGCAGCTGGCTCGCGCCGCCATGGCAAGGCCATCTCCCGTAGAAATGGTTGGGTTAGTAGTGTGAGCGTAAAGCTGTCCAACCCCGCCAGTAGCCAATATCGTGGTGGTGGCGTAGATATTTTTAAATTTTCTGTTCTGCAGAATTTGCACGCCATAGCAGTTCTTATCCTTCACTATGAGGTCAACTGCTACGGTATGTTCCATGAGTGTAATAAAGGAATTTTTGCGAATTTTTGCGACGAGTACTTCTTCAATTGCCTGCCCTGTGTAGTCTGAGACAAAGGCAATGCGGCGAGCCGTATGGCCACCTTCCCGGGTGAGCATGAGCTCCCCATTTTGCGTGGCAAAAGGCACGCCTAGCTCCAAAAGCCGAGCAATAGCACTGGGACCGTGTTTCACCATGTACTGCACCGCACGGCGGTTATTATGAAAACACCCGGCGATCATGGTGTCATCAACGTGCTTTTTGAAATTATCCAGCTCGCTGAGCACGGCTGCAATGCCACCTTGGGCAAAATTGGTGGCACTATTGGCAACTTTTTTCTTGGTGACAATTGCTACGTGCTGTTTGTTTTCGGCAGCACGGAGGGCAAAATTGAGGCCAGAAATGCCTGAGCCAACGACGATGATGTCAAAAGAAATCATAGAAGTTATTATAACATTCCCCAACGCTCAATAATTTTGATGATGCTTGCAATTTTTTTGTTAAAGTCTTCCTGAGAACGAGCCGTACTTTTGGATACGTCCACGGTGGCATCCGAAACCGCATCATAGCGTGGTTTTCGCTGTTTATAGATGTCTTCTAACTCATCCAGGAAGTTAGATTTTTTTGTGAGGTTAGGACGGTGATAACTTTTTGCAAGTCGTTTCTTAAGGGAGGTCATGGAACTCTCTAAAAATATGACGCGTCCACTTTTTTTAAGATTTTGAACATTGGCTGAGTACATCAATGTTCCTCCGCCGGTTGAAATAACGGCTCGCTTTATTTTTGATAATTTTTTTACTATTTTTCTTTCCAGCGCACGGAACTTGCCCCATCCATGTTGAGCAACTATTTCTGAAATTTTCTTTTTAGCTATTTCTTCAATGAGCATATCAGTATCAAAAAACTTTCTATTCATGGCTTTTGCAAGCCTTTTCCCGAGGCTCGACTTTCCACTTCCGCGCATGCCGGTGAGGATAATATTTTTTTCTGCAATTTTTTGCTTGAGCCATTTTAAGTCTTTCCAGAAGTTGGGATAGGTCTTTTTTACACACGCCGGATTTTTAATAATAATTCCAGGCACCGCAAATCCTGCCATGCCAAAGCACATGGCCATTCTATGATCATCATAGGTTCCAATGACACCTCCGTGGAGTGTTTGGGGATCACCATGAATGCGTAGCCCATCATCGAGCTCGTCTACGCGAGTGCCAATTTTTCGTAACTCGGTTGCTAAAGCATGTAAGCGATCGCACTCTTTCACTCGCAAATTGGCGAGTCCGTGCAGTTCGGATTTTCCCTCTGCAAAAGCGCAAAGTACTGCCAATGTCATGGCACTGTCAGGAAAGTTGCTGGCATTGATTTTCCCCAGCGGCTTTAATGCCCCGTCTTTTTGCCGCATCGCCATAGCAATTTTTTGAAATGCTGCATCGGCTTGTGAAGAATCCTGAGTTACGTTTTCTACTTCTATCGCTTGGCCTGTAAGCGCTGAGATTCCCCAGAAGTAGCTGGCGCTTGAGGCGTCGCCTTCGATATTCATGCTGGTCGGTTTGTATCTCTGGCCAGCGCATATAGAAAATTCTTGATACCCTTTGCGATTCACACTAACGCCAAATTTCTGCATCAGTTTAAGGGTCATATCAATATAAGGCTTGGATACAAGCTCGCCTTGAACTTTAATGGTTACATTTTTTTGCGCTAATGGTGTAGCCATGAGCAGGCCAGAAAGAAACTGGCTGCTGACATCTCCTTTTATGTGGCATATCCCACCTTGAAGTGGACCTCGAATTTGTATTGGAGGAAAACCATTTTCGCCAATAAACTGAATTTTTGCGCCAAGGGATTGTAGGGCATCTGCGAGGTCTCCAATGGGGCGTTTTTTCATGCGCGGCGAACCCGTCAGCTTTGAAGTGAATGATTGAGTTGCTAATACCGCGGCAAGAAAACGCATGGTCGTTCCGGCGTTCCCGCAAAAAAGTGAATGAGGAGTGGCCGTAAGTTTTCCGCCCTGAATTTTTAAAATATTACCCTTTTTCAAAATTCTGATGCCAAGTTTTTTGAGTGCTTGGATCATGTACTTCGTATCATCACTTTCCAGGGCTCCTTTAAGTTGGCTTTTACCCTTTGCTAAAGCCGCCGCAAGAATCGCGCGATTAGTAAGACTCTTTGACCCTGGGACGCGAATGCGGATCATATTGAGCATTATAGTGTTACAACTTTTGCCTGTCCTATCTTTGTGGGCAGAGCAAAATGCAGTTTTCCTCCAATATGCTTTTTGTCCATTCCTAAAGCTTTCTTGATTTGCGCTGGTGCATATTTGGATGGGATTTTTGTGGGAAGTCCAAACATTTTTAACACTTCTATAATCATTTGAGCATCTTGCTGTTTGAGGATTTTTCTTCCCACCGCCACTCGATTTTCCGCCACCATACCAATGGCCACGGCTTCGCCGTGAGGGAGGGTGTAATCGCTTAGCTGCTCTAATGCATGACCAACGGTATGTCCATAATTTAGGAGCATTCGTGACATAGAACTCTTGGCTTTGGAAAGGGATTCTTTCTCGTCGCGTCGCACGATTCTTAACTTAATATTGGCGCTTTTTTCCACCACTTGTTTGAGCAGGATCTTCTCCCTTTTTAAAATTTTATCAGCATTTTTTTTAAGAAAATTAAAAAAATTTTTAACGGCAATTATGCCGTGCTTTATAACTTCGGCCAGTCCGATTTTAAAATCAGGTTCT
>JBBTWV010000035.1:0-20408 GCA_038062615.1 Patescibacteria group bacterium
TTTAATCCGGACGATGCGGTCTCGATGGTTGAGGAACTTGATGACTACCGCAGGGAGTTCGAATCAACTATGGAGGACGTAACTGGAAAACCTCTCCAGGGATCGAGCAGCATTTCATTCTCAAGCATGAAGGCGCCCAAGATTCCGAAGGAGATTCGCGATGGCTTCCCGAAAGAAGGAGATAGTGGGTTTGAGAAGATTGATATGGGATTCTAGGATTCTATGGCGATGGCTCACGACAATTCAAACAAGTTCGATCCTCTTATCATTGTTTGTTTAATTGCCGTTGCATGTTCCTAGGATACGATGCGTTGTAGAGAATCCTAAAAAAAGCGCATACGATTTTGCGGTCATAAAATTGATGCTAGGTTTGAAATGCTGCCACTGAGCAAAGTCACCATGGTTTTGGAATGCTGAGGTTTTTTTGAATAGAGAGGGGTACCTGGATGCTTTCCGGGATGTTCATTTTATGGTATCATTATAAGATGGCATTTGAAAAAAATAATCAGAGTCAGGAAACGCAAATTACTGTTGAGCATGGGCAAACCCTGGGAAGCATCGTACAGAATTTGTGTGGAAAAAAAGATTTAAAAACTCTCAAGGTGGGATGCGTCTTTTTGCAGGAAAGAAATCCTGAAAAGATTTTGAATGTAAATGCGATTGAGAAGGGCGTTTCGTTAACGATTCCGGCCAATTTTAAAAATATCGTAAAAGAGAGAGTGGATGATGCTACTGCTTTGGCGAAGGCGAGTGCGGAATTTGATCGCCAGTATGCGGAGTATCAGGCCGACCCCAAGGGATCATTGCACCGGCAGACCGAGGCTGCAAAGACTGAGGGGCATGAGGTGGTGGTGGCTGCCGATGAGCAGCTCCAGGGGCCTCTTCCCCAGCCGGTCTCGGTGATTTTTCCCCAGCCGGCAGGATTTATGCCTCCGCAGGAAACTCAAACGCCGGATGAAGTTCCGTATTATTTACGTCCTTCGGAAGATATGTCGGAGCTTTCATTGTCGGATTTGGCTGCTTCAGCACCAGTGGTTCCTTCTCTCAATCTGCCGCGTGATGCCTCGCTCCTGAGGCGAAGGCCAGAGGTGCAAGATACAGCGCTTACGTTGGAGGATCAAAAACTTCTGCGAGAGATGAGTCTCATTACGGAAGCCAATCTTGCTGCTTATTCCAAGCGTGGAGAGAATGTTCATCTCATTTCTTTTGGCGATCTCACCCGCGGTTTTTCCGATGAGCAAAATGCTCTTGTCGTCAAAATCCAGAATTTTGAACCGGAGCAGTTCGGGCTTCGTATGGCCGTGATTCAGAGTAAACCTCTCGATAAAGCTCATGCCTATTTTGCACTAGGCTCACCGGATGTGCCGCTGAGTTTGGATGCAAAACGTGCTTTCCAAGCCATGGCGCAAGCTTGCGAAGACGCGACCGGAGAGGAGCTTATTATTAATTCCGGGTATCGCAGCCAAGCTCATCAAATGGCTTTGTTCTTGCAGAAACTTGTTGAGAATAATTTTGATTACTCTAAAACAACCAAACTTGTGGCATTGCCGGGATATAGCGAGCATCAAGACAGCATCGCGATGGCTTTGGATTTAAGAACAAAAAATTTTCCTGCCGGTTCTTTTCAGAAATCGCCGGCGTTTGCATGGATGTTGGCGAATGCTGAACGTTACAATTTTCATTTGTCGTATGAGAAAGATAATGAACAGGGTGTTTTGTTTGAGCCGTGGCACTGGCAGTTTGGAAAACCAGAACCCGCCGTTGCAGCGAGCCCGATTGCGGCTCCAGCAGTGGCCCCAGAAGTGGCTGTGGCTCCAGAGCCCGCTCCTGCGCCAGCGCTACCTGAAGCACACGAAGCAGATGAAGCAGATGAAGCCGAAGTGGCACGCTGGAAAGAATTTGTTTTTGGAAAACTGGCGCCGATGGGTGATATAAAAGTGGTCGCGGAAGCGGAACACAAAACGTCTGAGCAGTTAGCGCGTGAAACGGCTGATGCTCTTATTGATGCGATGGTGGCGAATGGAATGCCTTTAAATACGCAGACCATCGCTATTTGCCTTACGCAACTTTCCCGCGAAGGTGCGTTTTATGAAGATCCCCTTATCCCTGATCCAAATGAGATGTATGCCCGCTATAAATCAAAAATGGAAGGTGAGATTAACCAATTTTTGGCGAAATTCCATGGAGCCTTCGAGGTCGCGAGACCTTTGATTAATTGCATTCTTGTTGAGTGTGAAAAAAAATATAAACCCAGGCTCATGGATTGCAAAACGGAACATCAACTCAATGATGCTTTTGCTTTTATTGCCAAGGATATTGAAGAACATCCGACGGCTACGATGCAAGCATTATTTAATATACCGCGCGTTGGAAGTCTCATTCAGGATGAATTTAAGGAGCGAATCGCTTCTTATAAAAATCCCGTGCGCCGAATCGGGGCTCTGCAAGTTGATACCGGCATTGCTTTAAGCATTGCCCGCCAGCAAGGTGAAAATCTTACTGAAGACCAAATGCGGGATCGCTTATTTAATCGCCGTCAAAATTTGGTGTATGGTTTGGCGCTTTTAAAAGATTCCATGGACGCTTATACCATAGACGGCAAGATGCATGTTGATTATGTTTTTGCCGATTACAACGCCGGCCGCTACGCCAGTCGGAATGCGGCTTTACAAGGTACCGTGAGTCTTTTGGGGCAAAAAATTGTGCCGGATGGTGATCTTCTCATGTATGACAGTCGTGGCAATCCTTTAGAAGACGTTTCAAAATCTGAAGAAGCCATCCAGAAAGTTGTCGCTGAACTTGGTATCTCTTTAACCGACGAGCAAATTCGTGATGATCTGCTCCACGAAAAATTGCCTGATTTTGTAACAACGCAAACTTATCAACTTTTGCGGCAGGCCTATAAGGGACGTTTTGGAGATGATGCCCGGGTGGCACAGTTGCCTCAGGCTAAGGCTGTTGGCAACAAAGAGAAAATGGGTTTTGTATCTACGGTAAAATCCTACGTTAAGGGCTCAAAAAAAATATACGACGAATTGCGTGCTTATATCGCGTAATTGACAGATTTTGCGTAATTGATAGCATCTGCGCCAATGTCCGCAGAAGCACCACCACAGGCACCTTCGCAAAAGCATGACAGGCTTGTAACTCTAAAAGCACGGTCGTACGCGGATTTAGGCGACCAGTTAGGTGAGCGTTTTCGTGATGATTTTCATGCGGCCCTTGATCGTGAAAAAGCCAATAAAGATTGGTCACTTTGGAGAGGCAATGCAGAGCATCTTCTCCCGTTTGCTGAGCAAGAGCCCTTTAAAAGTTATATGGATGAATTCCGTGCTTATGTGAAGGCCGTTGGTGCGAATTTTTTAGATGCGTTTACCCTGGCTTGCGAGGATGGGGTAAAATCTGATGAGATCCAGCAAGATCACTGCACCACGGGTACTATCCAAGACGAAAATGGTCCGCGTTACGTGGTGAGTGTCGAGGATTGGGATGAGGGCCATGAAAATACGGTATACCCCTTAATTGTTGAAATGAATGGTGTGGTGAAGCATGAGTTGGCTTACAAGCATGGTTTTCGCGGGCTTGCCGTCACCGCAACGCCCGATGGCGCATGGTTTACGCATTCGCGCCGCCACCGGCGGGAGAAGAGAGGTGTTCCGCATGTGCTTACCGCTCGCGCCATTTCAGAAACACAAAGTGAAGTTGATGCGATGGAGTTGCTTCGGATAGAACGCAATGCCGGATTTGCCCATATGCGCGTGGAACCACGCAGGCGTCTCCCTATTCTTTTTGAGTGCACGTCTGATGATTTCTCATTGTCGTTACTGCCTGGGGCATTGGAAGTTGACGCCAACCATTATCGAGATGGTCGCCTTCTTGAAAAGCAAATTGGACCGGATGCTACCCATTCTGTTAAGCGTGCGGCGGCCGCTCAAACACTCATTCAACCCGGCATGACTCCGGAGCAGATAAAAGCGGCGATTATGCCTCGGCGTCCCGAGGACATTAAAGAACATACGGTATTTAATAATCGCAGTATTGCGGTAACCTTCCTGCATGTGAGAGAGGGGATTCTCGAACTATATTTAAAGACAGAGCCGGACAAAGGTTTTGTCACCTATCCTCTTGGCCAAGCGGCTTAGGAGCCACATTCTCATCCGGACGGAGGTGACTTTTTAGGTAATCCGTCATGACTGCTTTTGCCGCTGTCAACATTTTAGTTGAGTCGGGATTTTTGAGTTTTAAAGCGGATAATTTTTTACTTTCCGGATTGATGAATCTTGCTTGGGCATTTTGGGTTTTGGCGTTAACAATGATTTGTAGCACGGGCACCCTATTTCTACTGCGTCTTCGCGAAAAATAGTTGGCAAGGAGCTCCCTTACTTTGTTTTTTACGTTTGAATTTTCCAGGGCTTTGGAAATTAAGAGCCGTCTTTTTTCTCCCGTAGAAAATACATCATAACTTACGGCGGCAACGGTTTCTTCAATATTCACGTGGCCGTTTCCCAGAGTGTCATTGGCGGCGGCAAGGCCGGCTTCCTCTTTCGCATGTGGCACCACCATGTCTCCCAACTCATCGGCTTTTTTACCCGCTTCGGTCATCACATTTTGCAAGAGCGCGTCCAGTTCGGAACTGTCTTCCGTCAGGCCATTTTCCACTTCTTGAGAACGAATAACGGAAAGGGTGATGTAAAGGTAGGTTCCAGTGGTAACAGCATCATAAGCAACTAATACTCGCTCATACGTTTCTCCGTGATCGGGGCTCCATTGGCAGTCATAAACCACATGCGTTTCACCTTCTTTCTCTTCAAGATGTGCGCCGTAATCGTGGCTGTCTTCAGAAATAGTGAAATCATCTCCAAATACCACCGTAAAAAGTTCTTCATATCGGCCGGCAAGTTCGTGTACGTCCAATGGTTCCTCGCCGCTTGCTCGGTTTGCGCCCTGAGGCGCATCCTCTCCCGTATTTTGCGTTATTTGGAAAAGCTTCTCCCATTTTTCACCTGGTTTGGGTTCAGCTTGTGCCCCGGTATCTAAATGTTCACCTTCTGCCATATTATTTTATTCCTTTAAGAGCTAAAGCGGTGCGTTGTTTCTCGTCTTTTTTGCCTTTTATGAGTTTCCATTCGGCTTCATTGGCATCTTCAAAATAGTCCGCTGCGATTTTGTACACGCCGCGCATAAGGTTCTGCGTAGAAACTTCTCCAAGATCAATTTCAGCCGGCTTACTTGTTTTTGGATCCATCAGCCGAGCCTTCACCGTCCTGGATCCCATATTAAAACGGACGATTTCCAGCCTGTTGGCGGCTTTTACTTCTTCCAATCTTTTGGTGACGGCAACTTCTAAACTTTTTTCCACTTCCTCGCCAATAATGGTGGTAAATTGCCTTCCTAAATCTACGCCGCTGTTTTCAAATGAATCGCTGACTTCGCCAACTAAATCTAAAACGGTTTCATCTCTGCTCATGCCTTTATACACGGTGGCGCTGGCTTGCTCGGCGGCGGCATCCAATAAAAAGTTTTGCATGGAAGCCCCTAATTCTTGGAGCTCTTTTTCTGCTGATTTCATCAGCTTCTTTGCGAGGCCAGGAATGTCAGCGGATTCTTTTAAGACTTCTTCTTCGGTTCCGGGGGATGCAATAACGGATACCACGATTTCTTGTTTGGCTTTATTGATATCAATAGCGATCATGACCCGCTCGGATTTTTCGGGCTCGCCGGGTTTTACTTTTGGGTGAAAATCGCACGCCATGACAAAATGGTCCGGCAGTCTGGATTCGTAATCTCTTGCGGTTTCTTTATAATCAAGCCTCTTAACGGGCTGCACGGCGGAATTTCCACTATAATCGGCGGCTTGTTCGTTGAATGCCCTTAATGAACTGGAGTTCTCCCAATAGGTTTCTCCCTCCCTGACTTTGGTGTCTAAAAAAATGTCCCGCAGGTGATCCAAAGAAGCATCTTTTTGAAGTTCGTCTATAACTGCACCCAGCTCGCGCGACACTTCAGCGGATACGCGACTCTGCGCAACTTCTCCCATTTGAATATTTCTCACCGTGACTGGAGAATTATAGGCAATCCTTCGTATAGAAAAAGTGAATTCCTGTATGTCGGGATTGGTTTGTAGCTGTACTCGCAATTCTCCCTTCCCGCCCCAGTTGGAAACAAAAATCGTATGATTATCTCCCCAACCTGGCGCGCCATATCTATAGGAGAAGGTGTCATCCCTAAAAGACATTCCGTTGCTTTCAAAATAATTATAAAGAGTATCTGTGGCCTTTTTTAAGGCCTCCCGTATTTTGGCAGGGTCTTTTTCTCGAGCATCGCGTGGTTGATTTCTTTCTTTTTCACCCATAAATGTATTGGTTTTATCCTTATATTATGCCAGATTTTTGATTTTTTGGCAATGTGTTAGTATAGGCGGGTGATTGAACTTCAGCAAAAGCTTTTAGGTGATCATCTCCGCAACCAGGCTTTTTATGATGCCCTCAAAAAGGTTATTAAAAAGGGCAAAACCACACTTGCGGATATTGGTTCTGGGACCGGTTTTTTGAGTTTTTTGGCCGCGCGTCTTGGCGCGAAAGCATGTTATTTATACGAATACTCCGAGTTATTGCCGTTGAGCCGTAAATTGGCGGCCGCCAATAAAATTCCTAACTGCCATTTTATTCATGGACACTCTGCCGAGGTTGCCCGTCCGGTTCCTGTGGACGTGATAGTTTCAGAGACGCTGGGCAATTTTGCGCTGGAAGAAAATATTATTGAAAATTTGGAGGATGCTAAACGCTTTTTAAAACCCGGCGGCGTTATTATTCCAGGCAAGTTGGAGCAGTTCATAGCGCCGGTGATTTCACCGCGCATCACCAGCGACCTCAACGTTTGGGATCACATTGATTTTGATTTCAATTTTTCACTGATGAAAGTGCATGCTTTCAATAACATGTTTGTGTACCGCATCACGCCACAAGATCTTTTAGATGATGCGGGTGCCGTGCAAGTTTTTGATCGTATGGATTTTGAAAAACCGTGTAAAAGTTTGAGGAGGGGGGACGCGCAATGGGAGTTTAAAACGGATCAAACTATTTATGGATTTGCCGTTTGGTGGCGCAGTGAGCTCGTCCCTGGTATTTCGCTTTCCACGAGCCCATTTGAGGAACCCACGCATTGGGATCAAGTCTTTTTGCCACTTCTTAAACCCATGCAGATTAAAAAAAGCGATGAGCTCATCTGCTCTATTGAGACTGACTCGCGATATACTGTAGGGATCCGCATGAAATGGGAAGCCATTATTTCTGGGCATGGAAAAAAACAGAAGTCAGGCCTTATGGATACGCAAAAAGGATTGAATTAGCTCTCGAATTTGGAGGGGGCTGATGGTTATTTTCTGAAAACATTTTAAAGAAGCAGAGCGAGCAGCAAGCTGCGAGCGTCCCCTGGAAGCCTGTGAAGCAGGCTGGAGGGGGGCTGCGCTCTTGTTTTAAGAAAATAATCACAGCCCGACAAATTCGGTCCAAAACTAAGCCATTTTTTCATGAGTTTGGGCCGGCACGGGTGGAACCATTTGAATGCCTTCTTTTTCAAACGCGTCTTTAATTCCGTAGTTAATGTCCTCTTGAATTTTGATGTAGGTAAGATAGTCGCCAGAGTTCAAAAAATAGGCGATCTCAAAATTTAAACTCGAAGCCGCAAACTCCCTAAAATTCGCTCTTTCAAAAGTCACCGCCGGTATGGACTCAAAGATTTTCTTCATGATCTCCGGAATGCGCTTCAGCTTTACGGTAGACGTTTCATGAACCACTCCAAGCCTAAAAATTACCCGTCGTCGTTGCATCCTCTTAAAATTATGAACGCGCACCGAGGTAAGTTCTTTATTAGACATGATGAGCTCTTGCCCTTGCAGGCTTTCTAGCCGCGTAGACCTCAGCCCAATTTTTCTCACCACACCCATGTCGTCGCCAATGAGGATGGTGTCACCCACCTGAAAAGGCTTATCCAAATAGATGGAGACCGCGGCAAAAATATCTCCCAAAATATTTTGTAGGCCAAAAGCTAACGCAACACCTCCAATTCCCAAGCCCGCAATGAGCGCCGAGATGTTGTACCCAAAATTTTGAAGAATAATAATTACGGCAAAAACCCAGATGCCAATGTTCATGATTTTTCCAATGACATGCACGACTGAAGCGTCGAAGTGCGGATCTTCTTGCTGGCGCTTAGCGGTAATTTTGGTGACGCCAAAATGGATGATGAGTTGAAGCACGGCGGCGGCGGCATAGGTTACAGCGATGATGAGCAGATAATTGAGGATCTTTTGCACCACCGGAGGAAGATTTAATGAATACGTGCCCAGTGAAAGCGCAATAACAACGTAAAGTGGCCAGCCCACTCTCGACATGGTTATATTTAAGATGCTCTCAGCTTTTGTTTTTCCATTCTCACTCTGTTTTTTGAGTCGTTTGGTAATGAATAATTGGATGATTCGCAAAACAGCGAGAACGAGAATAAAAACTCCCAGTGCCACCGCATAATTTTGAATCGTATCGGCACCGATTTTGTAATCGAGGAGGTTTTTGGGTGAAGAAAAATAAGCCGACATACTCTCAGCCTAGCACCGATGCCTTTCTTTGTGAACTCCGTTTTTCCTTATCTCTTAAACCTTTTTCGGTCTGTTTCGGCAAGCATTTTTTTTCGCAAACGGATATTTTTTGGTGTTATCTCTACGAGCTCGTCATCTTCAATGAATTCCATTGCCTGTTCCAAGGTCATAATTCTGGGAGGCGTTAAAGCAATGGCATCATCCGAACCGGAAGCACGCATGTTGGTGAGCTTCTTCCCTTTGCAGGCATTGACGATAATGTCGCCTTCTTTGGCGTTTTCACCAATAATCATGCCTTCATAAACGTGGGTGCCGGTGCCGCAAAAAAGCATGCCGCGTTCTTGAATCTTCCAGAGAGCGTAGCCCATAGTTTCGCCTTCTTCTTGTGAAATCAAAGCGCCATTTTTGCGTCCTTCAATCTCGCCTTTGTAATCATCATAGTGTGAAAAACTGTGATCCAAAATACCCTCGCCATGCGTTTCCATAATGTACTCATTTCTAAAACCCATGAGCCCGCGAGTGGGGATGTGGTATTCCAACCGAGTATTGCCGTCTATGGTCACCATGTTTTGCATGAGGCCTTTGCGTCTTCCAAGCTTTTCAATAACAATGCCGGCGTACCGTTCTGGAACCGTAGCAATGAGGAACTCAATAGGCTCCTGTTTTTTGCCGCTAACCGTTTTGTATATGACTTCCGGACGGGAAACCTGCACTTCGTATCCTTCGCGCCGCATGTTCTCAAGCAAAATGGAGAGCTGGAGTTCTCCGCGTCCCGAAACGACATATCCGTCTGAATTTGGAATATCTTCTACTTTAAGACCCACATTGGTTTCCAGTTCGCGCTCCAAACGCTCCTTAATATTGCGCGTGGTTACCAGTTTGCCTTCTTTTCCGGCAAACGGAGAGTTGTTCACCAAAAAATTCATCTTCAAAGTAGGCTCGTCTATTTGGAGGAGCGGAAGCGGGTCCGGATGCTCGGGATCGGTAATGGTTTCTCCAATGGTAATATCGGCAATTCCCGCGACCGCGGCAAGATCTCCCGATTCGGCCATTTGAGTTTCTTTTTGTAATAATCCTTCAAAAGAAAACAGCTTACTGATGCGGAAACTGGCGGTGCTTCCATCGCGTCGGCAGAGTGCAATCGTTTTTCCATTCTCAATTTTCCCGCGAAAAACTCGCCCAATACCAATGCGTCCCAAATAGAGATCATACGCCAAACTGGCAACTTGCATTTGGAGTGGCTCCGCATTGCGATCGGGGAAGAGCGGCACGTGCGCCAGAATTTTTTCAAAGAGTGGAGTGAGATCCTTGCTGTCTTCTTCCGGCGAATTTTTGGCGATGCCTTGCCTACCAATGGTGTAGAGAACTGGGAAGTCCAACTGTTCATTATTCGCATTCAAATCCACAAACAAATCAAAAACTTGATTTAAAACTTCATCCGGCCTGGAACCTTTTTTATCAATTTTATTGATGAGCACAATTGGACGAATGCCCAGCGCGAGCGATTTTTGTAGTACGAATTTAGTTTGCGGCATAGGACCTTCTTGCGCATCTACAAGCAAAAGAACGCAGTCCACCATTTTTAAAATACGTTCCACCTCGCTGCTAAAATCTGCGTGCCCGGGTGTATCCACCAAATTTATTTTGACGTCTTTATAATGGATGGAACAGTTTTTGGAAAAAATCGTGATGCCGCGCTCACGTTCCAACGGATTGGAATCCATTACAAGGTCTTCCACTAACTCATTTTCGCGGAAGGCACCACCTTGGCGCAGCAGCGCATCGGTTAGCGTTGTCTTGCCGTGGTCCACGTGCGCGATGATGGCGATATTGACGACTTTCATAGCGCGAGGATTCTAGAGGTAAATCGCGCAAAACACAATAAGGCATTTACTTGCGTAGAAGTCATTTTTATTGTTTTTTAATATTTTCTTGACATATGCTGATATTCGGCTACGATGTCGGAAGAATAATAATTTATTAAATGAAAGTTTATGCTAGAAAATGAAGTAGATTCATCTGTTAGTTATGAAACACTTGGAGAAATTGGTCAGCGATTTGCGGTTTTAAACGCTGCTACCAATGATCCTGAAGCTCAGCAGGTTGCAACTCAGTTGGAGCAGTAAATGAGAGCTCGGATGCAAGCCCAGCTTCCTGATCAGCCTCTATAAATGCGAATTATTTCCGGCAAAGCGAGCGTTGCTCCCCAAAAATTCCTCAATTCTCAGCAGTTCATTATACTTCGCAACGCGATCGGTGCGGGAGAGTGAGCCGGTTTTGATCTGTCCGGTTTCCAACCCGACACTCAAGTGTGCGATGGAGGTATCTTCCGTCTCGCCGCTACGGTGAGAAACAATAGACTTGTAACCCGCTTCTTTGGCCTGTTCAATAACATCCATCGTCTCCGTAAGTGTTCCAATTTGGTTGAGCTTAATAAGGATGGCATTGCCAACTTTTTCTTCCACGCCGCGGGCAAGCCGCTCACCATTCGTCACAAAAAGATCATCACCCACCAGTTGGATTTTGCGTCCAAGTTTTTTGGTGTGATATACCCAGCCTTCCCAATCGTCTTCAGCGCAACCGTCTTCAATAGAAAAAATCGGATATTTTTTGATGAGTTTTTCGTAGTAAGCCGCTAACGCCGCTGCATCAACTTTTTTCTTTTTTCCTCCGATGGTGAGTTCGTAGTGGCCGTTCTTATAAAACTCATTGGAAGCGCAATCCAAAGCCAAAAAAACATCACGGCCGGCTTGGTAGTGAGCTTTTTGAATGGCTTCCATAATAAGGTCAAGCGCGGCTTCGTGAGAGGGGAGTCGCGGCGCAAATCCACCTTCGTCACCTACGGTTGTGGGCAATCCTTTTTCTGCCAGAATTTTTTTGAGCGTGTGGAAAATCTCGGCACCCATACGTATCGCTTCATGAAAATTGGGAGCGCCAGCCGGCACAATCATCATCTCTTGGAACTCCAAACCAGAGTTGGCGTGGGCTCCACCATTTATAATATTCATCATCGGCACGGGGAGGAGGTAATTGGAACTGGCCTTTGAAGAGTGTGCTGAAATGGAATGCAGGTACTCAAAAAAATGCGCGCCCATCTCGATCGCGGCTAACTTGGCGCAGGCTAAAGAAACTCCCAAAATAGCATTGGCACCCAGTTTGGATTTGTTGGCGGTTCCGTCGAGTTCCATAAGAGCCGCATCTAAAGCGCGCTGGTGGTTGATCTCCATTCCGCAGAGTTTTTTTTGAATGATGTTGTTAACATGTGAGACGGCTTTTTTGACGCCTTTTCCACCATATCTCTTGGCGTCGCCATCGCGTAATTCAAGCGCTTCGTGGCTTCCCGTAGAGGCGCCGCTGGGAACCATGGCGCTGGCGCTTGCCGTTGAAGTAGCCACCACTTCTATGGTTGGGTTTCCGCGGGAATCCAGCACCTCGCGAGCGTGAAGTGATTTTAACTGAGGCATAAAAAGCATTTGTAGTTTACGTTTTTTTCACTATACTAGGCCCGTATGGATATTCAATGGCATGGCCTTTCGTGCTTTAGTATCAAAGGAAAAACGGGCACCTTGGTAACCGATCCTTATGATGCTAAGGAAGCGGGACTCAAACCTCTTAAAATTGAGGCGGATGTGGCAGTTTGCAATGCGGATTTTGATCTTCATCATGCCGTCTCACAGCTGGGGGCATCGGTAAAGGTTTTTGACTGGCCAGGTGAGTATGAGGCCAAAAATATTATTGTGCAGGGCATTTCGGCTTTTGATCGTCCTAAAGATAAAGATGATCCTAAAAAAGATGTCGGCGCTAATCGCGTCATTGTTTACGCTATTGAGATGGATGGATTTAAAATCTGTCATCTGAGTAATGTCGGACACAAACTCACCCCAGAAATGTTGGAGGCTATTGGTGATGTAGATATTTTGCTGGTTCCGGTGGGTGGCACGGACTGTTTGGATGCCAAAAAAGCGCACGAGGTTATTGAACAGCTGGATCCGCGCGTTGTCATCCCGATGTATTACAAGATTCCTGGCATGAAGTTGCCTCTCGCTGAAATTGATCCTTTCTTAAAGGAAGTCGGTTTGCACTCCCCGGTGCGTGAGAAAGTTTTAAAATTTGCGGCACCTTCCAACTTGCCTCAAGAAAATACCGAGTACAAAATTTTGGAAGCTATTGTCGGATAATTATGATTTTTGATTCCTGGCTCATCCATAGGAGTCGTTTTTTGTGATAATCTTCAAGTCAAGCCCCCGTAGTTCAACGGATTAGAATAGTCCCGTCCTAAGGGATAGATGCCGGTTCGATTCCTGCCGGGGGCACCAATTTTTACGCTCGAACCTCGTTCAGCCGCCCGTCGGCGGGAGCCTTAGGCTCCTTCACTATTGACATTAGTATTTCACATATGATACATTTATGTCATATTTATGAAAAGCAAAAATAACCTTTTGGAGCAGCTTAAATCTTTGTCCCACTTCAATAAAGGCACCGTGTACCAGCTTGGCAAGCAGTTGGGGCTTAAGGATTCTACTGTAAATACTTATATTAGCCGGTTTTTGAGGTACAAAGAAATATATCATCTTAAAAATGGATTATACGTCTCAGCGGATTTTTTCGATAAAAATAAGAATGATATTTCTTATTCGTTCTATCTTGCCAACATCATCCGAACGCCATCCTATGTCAGTTCGTGGGCGGCTCTTCAGTATTATGAACTCACTACCGAAGCGATACACTCTATCACTTCGGTAACGCCTAAAGTGACGAGAAAATATCAGACAAAGGTTGGAAATTTTGCCTACCAGTCCATCAACAAAGAACTTTTTTCTGATTTTACTTTAGGAAAGGGTAAGTTTGATTTTTTTATAGCTTCTCCTTCAAAGGCACTATTTGATTTACTTTATTTCAAGACTCGCCAGTTTCGTGGTCTTTCGTTGAAGATCATGAAAGCGTTGATTGAAGAATTGAGGATAGATATTGATGAGATGGACAAGGAAGAGCAGGACAAATTTTATTTAATGATTAAAAAATATGAGTGAACAGATTTTGGCAATCCTCAAAAGAAAGCTTGATGATCTCGCTGCATATGACGGAATTGATGCGGAAATACGCCGCAATGCTCTTAAAGAAGAGTTGCAGTTTTATGTTCTCAATTTCATTTATCATCATCCAAAATACAATACATGGATAATGTATGGAGGTTCTGCGCTTCGCATTATTCACGGGCTTGATCGCATGTCGGTTGATTTGGATTTCGAGGTCGCGCATGAAATAACGAAAAAGTTTTTGGAGGAACTGCAGAAAGAAGTTGCTGATCACTTCACCAATACCTACGGCGCGGGAGCAGATTTCCTTACAGCCAAAATAACCATAGGAAGAGGGTTGCTTTTGAAATTCCATTTAGATGAGGAGCTAGCCGCAGGACATCCGTCAAAACAGGTGCATGTAAAAATAGACCTTAATCACTTTGTCGCTTCAAAAGCCGTCACCGAACGCAGGCCGATAAATCGCGACCAGCTTTCCTTTGTCATCGTCACTTACAATATGTCGGCGCTTATGGCGAGCAAACTTGCCGCTATTTTTCTGCGCGGGACTCGCGGAATTGGTGAGGTCACGTATGAAGAAAAAGGGCGCGATATTTATGATTTGCTCTGGTACATGGCTAAAAAGATAGTACCGGATTTTGATTATCTTGTTGCTAAAGGCATTGACGCAAAAGATCCGCGTGCACTTTTCGATCGGCTTACTCTTCAGATGAATAAAGTAAGCGATGTGAATCTTAAACAGGATCTCACGCCTTTGTTTATCAATCAGGGTTTTATTGAAAGTTGGTTGAAGAATTGGCGAGTGAGCTATCTACGGTTCCTTGATGATTATGAGATTCATGCGGTAACAGAACTTGAAAATATTGGGATACATAAGGATTTCCGTACGGATATTTTTTCCTTTATATACTGGTATAAAACAGAAGACGGGGGGTCGGTTAGGGTTTTATGTAATATAAGTGACTATTGGATGCGGTTTAGCGAGGGAGACCTACGAATCGAAGTAGATAAAAAGTTGGACAATAAAATCGAATTTAGTAGCGATGGATTGAAAAGTCATCCGACTTTGCATGGTAAGTTAAAAGTTTATGCAACCCTGTTTTATCAGAAGGCTGAAAAGTATTTCAGGAAAACAAATAGAATTATGCTCGGTGATACTATCGCCACAAAAGTTATTCGCATGACGGCTGACAATTTAAACCAGAAGGAGCAGGTCGTGCTCAATAAGTCTGCTCTGCGTTCTTGTGATCTTGAGGATTTGTTGAAGTGAATAAATCACTAACAAAAAAATCCCCCTTTTCATCTGGAGGATTTCTTTGGGAAGAAAAATTCAGCTCTTGAATGTATGCGCTTGCGCGCTCATCTTTAGAGCTTCTTTCTTTTCTTCGCGGACGAAGACTTCTTTTTCGTGGCCTTCTTCTTTTTCTTTGCAGCCATAATGTGCGGGGTTAAAAAATAAAAAGAAGTGAAATATTATTTTCAAACTAAACTCATTTCAAAGAGTTGTAAAGTTTTTAATAGATAATGCTGTTTCCACTTTCAATTTTTATTCACTCGTTCGACGCACTCGCGCTCATAACTTCTTGTGTTGTTTTTTCTTGCATGAGTTCCAAAAACGTAAATGTCCACACCGCGTTGGCGAAGACATTAAGAATTCCCGTGAAGTAGGAAGCCACAAACAGAGCCACAAAACTCAGTGCGATGCCAATATATATTCCAATATTCGTGAGCGTGGCGCTCGCCAAAAATCCTGCAGAAAAAAGCATCAACGCTGGTACCAACAGCACCGCAATAATATTAATGATGATTCGCAGACCGATGATGAGCATTAGAATCGCAATCAAAAAAGTATGCTGCCAGCTGAGGATCACTAACTTGGCGCTGCGTCCCATAGCTGCCAGCACTGGCTTGCGATCCAGAACAATAAAAAATTCCGAATAGGTAAAAAGGAGCATCAAAATAAAACCAATCACCAGCGCGGCAATAAAAACGGGAAGCAGCGTTTCAAATGCGCCCGGCCCAAGATTCCTCAAAACAAAACCTGCTTCGGTAAAAACGGAAAAAATAGAAAATGTTTTTACGAGAAGGTGATATTCCAAAAGCGGAAGAAAAACCAAAAGCCCCAAAGAAATTCCGCGAACGGGATGAATAACGTCGCCGCCTCTCATTTTGGCGATGAGCTGAATGAGCGCTCCCTGCGATAATGTTGGCAGAAGCGCGTAAAAAATAAGAACGACTATCGTAACAATAATAGCCGGGATCCATAAGTTAGAATGTTCGCTTAAAAATTCTGCGGTTCTAGAAATAACTTCGGTGAGAAAACTGCGCGGAGCATTGTCAAAAAGTGGAGAAAATTTAAACGAATAGAACTGATAAAGAAGGTAGAGGATTCCAATGAGCGTGGTTACAAGAGAGGGGATAAACGCGTACCACCACATGAGTTTTGGGTGTTCCCGTGTAAAGTGCCAAGCCTCTGCAATAATAATTCTGGAGTTCATGCGTTGGGTGCATTATATCACTTGCGCCACTTTATCCATTTTGGTAAACTTATGCAGAATTATGAAACGCGACCGCAAGAAAAAAGTCATCGGCAGCCATGCCATTCACGCCAAGGATACCGGCTCGCACCAGGTTCAAGTGGCTATTTTGACGGAAAGAATCAGCGAACTCAGCAAGCATCTTGATGATCATCCAAAGGATAATCACTCCCGCCGTGGACTCCTTGTAATGGTAGGAAAGCGCCGAAAGCTGTTGAACTACCTCAAAGTATCGCAGAAAAAGAGCTATGACGAGCTCCTTGAAAAGTTGGATCTTCGTAAGTAACAACCATAATCAAACTCTGGAGCACTTGAGTCGAGTAACAGGAATATGCGTGCGCTTGCCTCTAAGCAAGCCCACACACCTTCTTGTCACTTGGTGCTTAGGTCTCTGGAGAAATATATCTTAATTTTTTCTCTATGGACCTTATGTCAAAGGCAAAAAAAGTGGAACTTAATTTAGCTGGTAGAACGCTCACGCTCGAAACCGGTGTTTTTGCAAACCAGGCGCATGGTGCGGTGGTGGCTTATCTTGGCGATACCGAAGTTCTCGCTACGGCACTTATGTCGGACAGTCCTCGCGACGGCGTGGATTTTTTCCCGCTCATGGTGGATTTTGAAGAGCGTTTTTACGCTTCCGGAAAAATCAAAGGAAGCCGCTTCATTAAACGCGAAGGCCGTCCTTCCGATAACGCTGTTTTAACAGCTCGTCTTATTGATCGTCCTATTCGTCCGCTATTCCCTGATGGTACAGCCAATGATGTCCAAATTATTGCGACGGTGCTTTCGGCAGATATGGAAGTGGATCCGGGGACCACGGGAATTATTGCCGCTTCGGCAGCACTTATGATCTCGGGTATGCCTTTCCAAGGCCCAGTGGCCGCGGTGCGCATGGGCTATATAAAAGACAGCGAAGGTGTAGATCAGTTGGTGGTAAATCCTACTTATGAACAAATTGAAAAAGGACGTCTGGACTTGGTGGTAGCAGGAACGACTTCTGCCATTACGATGGTGGAGGCCGCCTGTAAAGAAGTCCCAGAAGACATTATGCTAGAAGCTTTAGAAATGGCCCACAAGGAGATCAAAAAGATCTGTAAGTTGCAGTTGGATTTAAGAGATATGTTGAAGCCAACTCCGCGTGAACTCATCATCTCTATGGGGAATGATGCCGCTACTGCTGCTGTTAAAGCAGCCGTTACTGAGGACATGCTGGACAAAGTCACTGGCAAAACAAAGGGCGAAGTGAAGGCTAGAATCCATGAGATTGAGGATATGCTGATGGAAAAATACGCCAAAGAGTTGGAAGAAGGTGCCTTTAGAAAGGGGGATTTAAAAGGATCTCTCAACACGTTGATAGAGAAGAACATGCGCAAAAATATTTTGAAGCATGAAACACGGGTGGATGGCCGCAAGTTGGATGAGATTCGTCCTATTGAGAGTGTTGTTGGAATTATTCCACGCACGCACGGTTCGGCACTCTTCCAAAGAGGTGAGACGCAGGCTTTAAGTCTCACTACGTTAGGTGCTCCGGGTGCTGCGCAGATTATTGATACGATGGATGTGGATATGGTGAAGCGTTATATGCATCACTATAACTTCCCGCCGTTTTCTGTGGGTGAAGTAAAACCGCTTCGTGGAACTTCTCGCCGAGAAGTTGGTCATGGCGATTTGGCTGAACGCGCTCTCATGCCGGTTCTTCCTCCACAAGAAGTTTTCCCTTATACCATGCGTGTGGTTTCTGAAATTCTAAGCTGCAACGGATCCAGTTCTATGGCTTCGGTATGCGGTTCCACGCTCTCGTTGATGGACGCGGGTGTGCCAATTATTCGTCCAGTGGCAGGTATTGCCATGGGTCTTATTACTTCTGACGATTTTGATGGCAAAAAAGGTACTTACAAAATCCTTAGCGACATCCAGGGCATGGAAGATTTTGCCGGTGATATGGACTTTAAAGTAGCCGGTAGTAGCGAAGGTATTACGGCTCTGCAAATGGATATTAAAGTAAAAGGACTGTCTCTTGATATCTTGCGCGAGGCTTTAGAAAAAGCCAAAAAGGCTCGTCTCTTCATTCTTGATGAGATGCTCAAAACTTTGGCCGAGCCACGTAAACAGCTCTCACAGTACGCTCCGCTTATTATTTCCATCCGCATTAACGTGGATCAAATTCGCGAGGTTATTGGCAAGGGCGGCGAAACCATCAAGAAAATTACGGCTGAAACGGGCTGCGAAATTGATATTGAGCAGGACGGTTTGGTGATGATTACGGCTGCCAATCAAGAAAAAGGACAGCAAGCCTTGGAATTTATTAAGCGCATTACCTACGTTCCTAAAGTCGGTGATGTGTTTGATGGCAAAGTTGTTCGCCTTATGGAGTTTGGTGCTTTCATTGAATTTGCTCCGGGAAAAGACGGTCTTTGCCACATCTCTCAGCTGGATCACCGCCGCGTGAACCGCGTTGAGGACGTCGTAAAGCTTGGTGATATTATTAAGGTGAAGCTTGTGGAGGTTGATGATCAGGGCCGATACAATCTTTCGCACAAGGCTACACTTCCTCTTCCAGAGGGTGTCGTGGCAACTCCCGATATTGCCAGACGTCCGCCGCCACGCCGAACTGGTCCGCCAAGACGGTTTTAGGGCCTGTTAACACAACCCACTTAGCATGGTTGGTCTGGCCAGCGAAGCTGAATTCGAGGCATGTGCCGCTAAGGCGGCATGCCGATTCTAAAGCAAGGAGGCAGGAGCACCATGTGCCTAAAGGCACATAAGCGACGAATAACAAAGAATCCAGCAAGCTGCCAGCCAACCCGAAGGGAAGCAACAAATTTTTCCCATTTCTGCGTCACTCCTCCTCGACGTACTTTATCAGTACGCCATCGTCGTCGTTTCTTGAACTGGAACAAAATTTGTTGCTTCCATGTTCAAGTGGGTTGTGTTAACAGGCCCTAGATATCTAAAAGTAGCAGTTTCACGGTATTTTCCACATCTTTCACGTCCAAAAAATGTGGATATATTTTGATGTTGTTGAGCCTCAAGTTGTAGTAGAGCAGGGGACGAATAAGGCTTGAGATGAAGATGTTAGTGTTTTGTTCTTTAAGAAATTTTGAGATTTGTGAAACTTGATCGAAGGTAAAAACTTCTGGCCGGCTATAATATTTTTGAATTTTTTCATCACGGATTTCTACAAAGAAAAAGTGAAATGGTTCCGCAGGATTGTCTGCGATCTTTGATTGCAGGCCATTATCTTCTTGCACGGGTATTGCCACATGCACCACGGTTGGCTTTGGCGGATCAATATACAAAACGAGATCACCCAAATATTCCACCTTCTCGTTTACCTCGCGGTTAAGCCGGTGGATTTCATCGCGCAGATCTTTGCTGTCGGTAAAGGGATTAATTTGCAAAAATGCTTCGCCAAAAATATAGGTTCCAGCATGTCTGAGGCGAATATTTTGCACGGCTGTCACGATTTTTGATTTCTGTAAAATCGCCTTTATTTTTGCCGTAATTTTGGGCTCATTCCAATAATCTAAAAGATAAAAGAGCGCTTCTTTGCCGTGTTTCATGCCGGTGGCGATGATGAGCACGGCAATGAGGATGCCGATGGATCCTTCTATGTAAGGAATGTGAAGTTTATCGGCAATGACGCTTCCAAGCACTCCCAGTGATACAAATGCATCGTTTCGTTTGTCGTAGGCGCTTGCGCGCATCGCGCTGGAATTTATCTGGTCGCCGGTTTTTCGCAAATAAATAAACGAAAACAAGGTGACCACAATGGAGATGATGGACGTAATGATACCGATGTCGTGTGCGCCGGTATCCACTTGGACAAAAAAACGGTTTAAACTCTCCCGGAAAATTTTGTATCCGGCAAAAAGAATGAGTACCGAAATACAAAGGGTGATGAGGGTTTCCACCCGGTGATATCCGTATTTGAATGTTTTACTGGCTTGTTGCTGGGAAAGCTTGAGACCGACATAAATGGCGGAGGCCGCGATGATATCGGTAAAACTTCCGATGGCATCGCCGGTGAGAGAAATAATATTGGTAACGTATCCGCCAAATGCCTTAATGGCGGTGAGCGCAATCAAGATAAAAAAGCTGTTACGCGCCACCTTGGTAGCATGTTTCAGGTTTTCTAAATGAACTTCACGATTTGTTTTTTGTTTTTCTTTGGGCATATTTTGAGGCCTCTTGAGCAGTCTTATTTTACCATAAAACTGCCTTTTAGGCTAGTCCTGGCCT
>JBBTWV010000036.1:0-5160 GCA_038062615.1 Patescibacteria group bacterium
TGTTCTACCTAAGAAATTTCAAGTAGCCAGCCTCCAGTTAATGCAACAGTGCCCACATAGCGGGCTTGACCCTTGAACTAAAATGCAGTAGAGTTTTCGCGCTATGACGATCAGTGTTGACCAGATTAAATCCCTCCGTGAGAAGACAGGAGTCTCTATGCAGACATGCAAGAAAGCTCTTGAAGAAGCCAACGGTGATGAGTCCAAGGCCATAGATATTCTTCGCAAAAAAGGTGAAGCCAAAGCCGTAGAACGTGGTGAACGGAGTGCTTTGCAAGGTGCCGTGGTTTCGTATATTCATTCCAATAATAAAATTGGCGTTCTCCTCCAACTGGGATGTGAGACTGACTTTGTGGCCCGAGCGGACGATTTTATGGGACTCGCCAAAGATATTGCGATGCATGTTGCGGCCATGAATCCCCTCTATTTGAAGCCATCTGATGTGCCGGCTGAATTGATAGAAAAAGAACGCGAGATTTGGAAAAGCCAGTTGAAGCAAGAGGGCAAGCCCGAGAAGATGCTCGACAAAATCATGGAAGGAAAAGAAAGGAAGTTCCGGGAGGAAGTCTCCCTTCTTACTCAGCCTTTTGTGAAAAACCCGGATTTGACGATTGAGAAACTCCTCGCTGATGCTGTTTTGAAACTCGGTGAAAACGTGAAGATTGTGCGGTTTACGCGATATGCGCTTTAGGGGCAGTGCGCACATATTTCTTCAGAATGGTTGCGCAGGAATGTATCTGGATGCAAGGCGCGAGGAGCGCCGTGTAGCCAAAGCTACACAAGCGACGAGCAACAAAGCAGACAGGTAGATTCCTGCACAATCTAAAGAAGCATGCAGATTTTGTCCATTTCTGCGTCACTCCTCCTTGAAATACCTTTTAGGTATTCCTTCGTCGTCCTTTCTTGAACTGAACAAAATCTGCTATGCTCCATTTGAAGAAATATGTGCGCACTGCCCCTGGAAAAATGAAGGAACTTGATGCTGTTCTTAGGGACCTGCGGAAGGGAAAAATGATCCTCCTCACCGATAGTGAAGATCGTGAGAATGAGGGTGATCTTGTTTGTAGCGCGGAAAAAATCACTCCGCAGAAAATCGCTTTTATGGCGAAGTTTGGCCGGGGTCTTATTTGCGCGCCAATTACGAAAAGCCGCGCGACGGAGTTGAAACTTCCACCCATGACGGAAGAAAATACGGCTCCATTCCAGTGTAATTTTACGGTTTCTGTGGATGCGCGCTCAGGCACCACCACCGGTATTTCGGCGGCGGACCGCGCCCGCACGATTTTGGCTTTAGTGCATGAAAAATCTCGCCCCGAGGACTTTATACGTCCCGGGCATGTCTTTCCTTTGGTGGCTCGTGAGGGTGGCGTCTTGGTGCGCAGCGGCCACACGGAAGGTTCGCTCGACCTCCTACGCTTAGCAGGCCTTAAAGAGGCTGCCGTAATATGCGAAGTTATGGGTGATGACGGGAAAATGCTTTCGGGAACTCGACTCAGAAAATTTGCGAAAACCCATAAAATTCGTATGGCAAATATCCAGTCCCTCATTGAGTATCGCCGTAAGCATGAACATATTGTGAAGAAAATGGTTGAGACCAAGCTGCCTACGGAATTTGGCGAGTTTAAAGCACTCGTTTATAAAACAACTACGGATAACAAAGAGCATGTGGCCTTAGTAAAAGGTAATATCTCTAAAAATCGTCCTACGCTTGTGCGGGTCCATTCGGAATGCCTCACCGGTGATGTTTTTCATTCGACTCGCTGCGATTGCAAAAGGCAGCTGCATGAGGCGCTTCGCCGCATTTCCAAGGAAGGCGGAGTTGTTTTATACATGCGCCAGGAAGGCCGTGGCATTGGGCTAATTAACAAACTCAAGGCCTACAATTTTCAGGATCAGGGTTACGACACCATAGAGGCCAATGAACTTTTGGGATTTAAGCCGGATTTGAGAGAATATGGCATTGGCGCTCAGATTCTTGCCGATTTGGGAGTTTCGCAGATGCGGCTTTTAACAAATAATCCTCAAAAAGTAGTTGGGCTGGAAGGTTTCGGGCTTAAAATCGTGGAAAGAGTCCCTCTTGAAATAACTCCCAAATCTCGTCGTGATTATCGCTATTTGAAAGCTAAAAAGGCAAAAATGGGACATCTTTTATCTAAGGTTTAAGTGCCTATGACATTACCGACCTCCGATGAAATTTTTATGCACCGAGCGCTTCAATTGGCGCGGCATGGAGAAGGTCTTGCTTCGCCAAATCCGATGGTAGGCGCGGTACTGGTGCGCGGAGGAAGAATTTTGGGGGAGGCTTTTCACAAGCAGTTTGGAGGAGCTCATGCCGAGCAGATGCTCATTCAGGATATGCGTGCTCGAAAAATTCAAATGGCTGGGGCAACCCTTTACCTCAACTTGGAACCTTGCGTTGAGTATTCCGGCAAAAAAACTCCGGCGTGTACCCGTGCGCTTTTGGACAGCAAAATACTAAGAGTGGTTGTTGCTTGTACGGATCCTAATCCAAAAGTTTCCGGACGCGGAATAAACGCTTTACGCAAAGCCGGAATTCAGGTGGAAGTAGGATGTTTGAAGGATGAAGCCGAGAAACTCAATGAGAAATTTTTTACTTGGATGAGGACGGGGAGGCCCTTTGTGTGCATGAAAGTGGCTATGAGCTTAGATGGAAAAATCGCCGCAAAAACAGGAGATTCCAAATGGATTACTTCAGAAACATCGCGTGCTTGGGTGCATGAATTGCGTGATACCTACGATGCCATTTTAGTAGGCATTGGAACGGTGGCCAAAGATAATCCACAGCTTGCCGGCAAGAAACGCGAACCCAAGCGCATCATTTTAGATTCCATGCTTCGCATTTCGCCAAAAGCCAAAGTTTTGAGAGATTCCAATGTCATCCTCGTTACCACGACTCGCGCTCCCCGTAATAAAATTCAATATTTTCAAAAGCGCGGCATTGTTTGTAAAATCTTCCATCAGAGGCCGACCCGTGGGAAGGCTAAGCGAATACCGCGCCAGGAGGGCGCAACCTTTAAAATTTCCATACCTCCCCTGCTCCGTTTTTTGGCTCAGCAAGGGGTTTCCAGCGTTTTGGTAGAAGGCGGATCAGAAGTTTTTGGTTCATTTATTGATAAAAAAATGGTGGACCGTTTTTATTGGTTCATTGCTCCAAAAATTATTGGCGGCAGGAACGCCAAACCGGCCATTGGAGGCGAAGGCGTGCTAAAGGTAGCAAGATCACTTCAGCTCAAAAACTGGTCGGTACATGAAATGGGCACGGATCTTCTTATTGAGGCCTCCATTTAGGCCCTAAGCCTTTTCAAGCTGGTAAATATGGATGAGTGAAACCAGCACGGCCAGCACCATGGGAGCAATAATGGCTCCTTTGAGACCAAAGACCATGAGTCCGCCAATGACCACTAGGAATGTGGCGAGAGGGTATGTTTTGGTTTGTCGCGAAATAATGAATGGCTTAATGAGATTATCAACAAAAGCCACAATAAGCGTGCCCCAAAGCAGCAACCCGATTCCAGAAACGTAATGATCGTTGGCTATGAGAATAAGGCCTGCTGGAAGCCAAATAATACCTGTCCCGCCGATGGGGAGCATGCCCAAAAACCCCATGACGGTTCCCCAGAAAATGGGATTATGAATTCCCGCTACCGCGAGTCCGATTCCGCCCAAAAGTCCTTGCGCAATAGCGGTAAAAAAAATGCCATAGAGCATGGCCAGTGAGACTTGCCGAAACTTTTGAAAAATCTGGAAGCCGTAAGGCGCCGGGAGCGGGATAATTTTTTCCAGTGATTGAACGATGAACTTCCCGTCTTTGAAAAAGAAGTACATGGCAAAAACGAGCAAGAAAAAGTTAAGGATGAGCCACACGATGCTTTTAAGGAGAGTGGTACTTTGTGAGACGAGCACCGCCGAAAACGACTGCGCGGCTTGCGTAATAGAAGAAGTAATATCTACCGGAGGAATGCTTATGTATTTGCTGATTTTTGCCACAAGATCATTGATATTGAGCCGTCCGGCGCGGATAAATTCATCAAAACTTTGATAGGTAGAGACAGCTTCTTGTGAGAGCAGAATGAAAAAGAAAAAGAAAACAACGCTGAAAATAATGCCGATGGCCAGCGAAACTGTGGCGGCAGCAACCCGACTTTTTCCTTTAAATTTAGCCAAAATCCACTCATAAAGGGGATAGGTCCCCGTTACCAAAACAGCGGCTAAAATAAGTGTCGTAAGAAATGGAGAAATCACCGCACCCAAAAAGAGGAATGAGAGCGTGATGGTGATGTGCATGAACGTGAGCTGAAAAGGCTTCATCATACATGGCGACTATAACACATTCATAAGGGTTCTGGAGCGAAAAACCCAGCAGATGCCGATGTAGCTTGCTGAACCCGCAAGAGTTGGAATGAGCAGCTGCAAAGTAAGCGGCCAAGAGGTGGAATGAGTGGCGTTGATAACAAAAACCATAATAATTGCCGCCAATAAAAATTTCCCAACTTCCATACAATCAATGACCTTGGCCTGCAGCCTTTTTTGAAGAAGGATAACAAGGAGGCTCGCATTGATAATATCGGCGAGTGAGTTGGCCAATGCCAAGCCAAGTGTGGCTAAGGGAAAAAACTTGGTAAAAATAATGCTGGCGCTGAGATTTACCACCACTGCGGCAATGCCCACGAGCACGGGTGTTTTGGTATCTTTAAGCGAATAAAAGGCACGTGCCAGTAAAAATACGACTCCTCCAAAGGAGAGCCCGATTAAAAAATAGAAGAGCGTATCGGCCGTTAAGGCTGTTTGATGCTCATCAAACTTGCCGTGACCAAGAAGCCATGCCACGAATGGAAACCGCAATGCGACCATTCCAAAAGCCAGTGGAATGATGAGGCCTAAAATGCGATGGAGATCGTCGCTGACGCGTTTTTGGAATCCCGCTAGGTTATTTTCGCTATGCAAAGTAGAAAGTACGCCAAAGCTTGCCACGGCAACGGAAATGCCAATGAGCCCTATGGGAAGGCTCTCAAGGTTGGATGCAAAATTAATGATAGTGACACTTCCTATGGGGAGCATGGAGGCGATGATCGTGTCCACCATGAGCGAAAGTTGCGTTACCGACATGCCAAAAATACGCGGCAAGGCGAGCGTTATCAT